>DATIPJ010000779.1:0-2057 GCA_035472155.1 Kofleriaceae bacterium | reverse complement strand
AGCTGGTGCGGCCCGACCAGAGCCGGATCTGGATCGAGCTCTCGATCGCGCTGGTCCGCGACGCGACGTCGCGGCCGGCGTACTTCGTCGCGGTCGGCCGCGAGGTGACCTCGCGCCACCGGGTCGACGTCGCGCTGCGCGGGCTGGTCGAGACGCTGACCGAGACCGGCCACGCGCTGTTCGCGCGCGCGTGCAGCTTCCTCGGCACGATGCTCGACGCGCGCTGCGTGCTGATCGGCCGCCTGCGCGGCGCGCACGTCGAGCCGATCGCCGCGTGGCGCGACGGCGCGCTGTGCGACGCGCCGACCTACCCGCTGGTCGGCACGCCGTGCGAGACCGTGCAGCGCAACGACCTCTGCTACTACCCCGAGCGGATCCAGGCGATGTTCCCCGAAGACCCGATGCTGGTCGAGATCGGCGCGCACGCGTACCTCGGCGCCGCGCTGCGCACCACCGCCGGGCGCGCGATCGGCCTCATCGCGGTGCTCGGCGAGCGCCCGTTCGACCCGGTGCTGCGGGCCGAGGACATGCTGCGGCTGTGCGCCGCCCGCGTCGCGACCGATCTCGAGCGGCTCGACGCCACCGCCGAGCTCGGGGCCCGCGAGGAGCAGCTGCGCCAGATCACCGAGACGGCACAGGAGACGTTCTGGCTCGCCGAGTGGCCATCGCGCGAGCTGCTCTACATCAGCCCTGGCTTCGAGGCGCTCACCGGGCGGCCGATCGCGTCGGTGCACGCCGCGCGCGAGAGCTGGACCGCGGCGCTCCATCCCGATGACCGCGAGCGCGTGGAGTCCGCGCTGCGCGACCTGGAATCCGCATCGGTCGACATGACCGCGCGGACGCTCCGCTCCGACGGCGGCGTGCGCTGGGTCCAGATCCGGGTCTCGATCGTGCGCGACGCCGCCGGGCGCGCCTACCGCATCGCGGGCTCGTTCGAGGACATCACGCGGATCGAGGAGACGCGGCAGGCGCTCGAGGAGCGCGAGCGCGAGCTCGCCGAGGCGCTGGCGAGCAGCGAGCGCCACATCGAGGAGCTCCAGCACCGGCTCGGCGAGCACGACCGGCTCGCGGGCATGGTGGGCAGCTCGCCGCGCGTGCGCACGGTGTATCGCCGGCTGCGCCAGGCCGCGCAGAGCGACGTCACCGTGCTGATCGCCGGCGAATCGGGCACCGGCAAGGAGCTCGCCGCCAACGCGCTGCATGCGCTGAGCGCGCGCAGCCGCAAGCCGTTCATCGCGATCAACTGCGCCGCGATCCCCGAGCCGCTGCTCGAGAGCGAGCTGTTCGGCCACGTCCGCGGCGCGTTCACCGGCGCATCGCGCGACAAGGTCGGGCTGATGCAGGCCGCCGACGGCGGCACGCTGTTCCTCGACGAGATCGGCGACATGAGCCCGGTGCTGCAGGTCAAGCTCCTGCGCGCGCTGCAGGAGCGCCAGATCCGCCGCGTCGGCGACGAGCATGCGACCTCGGTCGACCTGCGCCTGGTCAGCGCCTCGCACCGCGACCTGCGCGCGATGGTCGCCGACGGCCGGATGCGCGAGGACTTCTACTACCGGATCAAGGTCTTCGAGATCTCCATGCCCGCGCTGCGCGATCGCCGCGAGGACATCGTCGCGCTCGCCAACCACTTCGCGAGCGAGCTCGGCGCAGCGGCCGGCAAGCCGAGCGTCGCGCTCTCGAGCGAGGCGCTGCGCGCGCTGCTCGCCCACCGCTGGCCTGGAAATGTACGAGAGCTGCGCAACGCGATCGAGCACGCGCTCGTCACGGTGGCAGCGGGGACGATCCAGCTCGACGACCTTCCGATCGAGATGCGCGTGGCGCGCGACGCGCGTGCGACAATTCCCGAGCCCGCGCGGCGGCCCGTCGCCGGGGGGACGCCCCGCGAGCAGATCGAGGAGGCACTGCGCCAGAGCGGCGGCAACCGCGCGGAAGCGGCGCGGATCCTCGGGCCGAGGCGTCGCTCATGCGGGCGGTGGCGGCGTCGCTCATGCTCTCCTTCGCGGCCTATGGGGCAACCTTTCCGGGCTTGCGCGGGCTGTTTCCTTCGGTGGGGCTCG
>DATIPJ010000778.1:0-5627 GCA_035472155.1 Kofleriaceae bacterium | reverse complement strand
GCCTGCGACTCTTCATCGGCAAGGCCGCGTGCGTGGATTGCCACTCGGGCCCGACCTTCTCCGACCAGGACTTCCACAACACCGGCGTGCCTCAGGTCGGCGCCACCGCAGCGAAGGTCGACAATGGTCGGTTCGACGACCTGGCGCGCACGCTGTCGAATGCCTTCAACGGCGCCGGCAAGTTCAGCGATGACATGGCCGCCGGCACAGCCAAGCTCGACGGCCTCGCGGTCACCGATGATCTCAAGGGCCTGTTCCGGACCAGCTCTCTGCGCCACATCGACAGGACCGGCCCGTACATGCACGCCGGCACCCTCGCCACGCTCGAGGATGTCGTCCGGTTCTACAACTGGGGTGGCGGTGACGCCGGCTTCGCCGGCAACAAGAGCGCGGCGATGGCGCCCCTGTTGCTCACCGACGAAGAGCAATCGGATCTCGTCAGCTTCCTTCGCGCGCTCACCGGCGATCCGATCCCAGCCGAGCTCGCTCGCGACACCGCGATCCCCGATTGATCGTCGGCCGTGCCGCTTCGCCGGCCATGCCGGCGTGAATCACTCTCGCAACCGGTTGCGAACAGCGCCATTCACCGGGGGGAGCTGGGACGCTACCGGAGGTCGCGAATCCGCTGCAGATGTGAGCCTTCGCATTGACGTCGAGGACCCAGAGCCCACAGGGTCGCCCAGAGGAGGTACTGATGAAGCGGACGCATGTGATCCCGAACACGACCCCGTCGAAGCGACGAATCTGCCGAGAGTTGATCGACCTGACGCAGATCCAGGCGGCAGGTGACGAGCGACTCATCACGGCGGCGCCGACGAGCGATCCGTCGAAGGGCACCTGAGCCGAGCACCGCGATCGGCCGCGTGCGGTACGTCCGGCTCTCGGTTCACTGCCAGCCCGAGATTCTGATCGGGAGGTCCCGGCTGTGGTGACGCATCGGGTCGCGCCGCAGTTCGCAGCTGATCGGGCCGGGACGGACGATCGTCGAGCTCGGGCACGGCGAGCACCTGCGCGTCGGGCCGTACGACATCTGCGCGCTGCCGTTCCACGGAGAGTTTCCGATCGCGCTGCCTCACCGCTGGAACTGCTATCTCGTCCAGACAGCCGACTCCGCGGTCGCGGTGACCAGCGACTCCAAGCTCGAGCTCGAGGATGTCGATCGGATCGCTCGCGAGCTCCGCGCCAGCACGCCGCTGACGCTCCTCGCGCAACCGCCGCGAACCCGCGACATCGAGGACGGCTATGGCGATACTGCCTACCAGCTGTACAACAGCGCGCGGCTGTGGCCTTGGTACCTGCCGCCGCACGCGATGTTCGATCCCACCCCGAAGTCGTGTCTGACCTGGGACTTCGTTGCACGGTTGGCCGATCGGCTCGACCTGCAGCACTACTTCCCGTGCGCTGCTGGCTCGTGCCCGTGGTTTCGCCTGGGCGCCGATCAGGCGCTGTTCGCGCCGATCTCGCAGATGTCACGAGCCGACATCGACGATGTGCACGCACAGCTGGCAGCGCGCACCCGCCGGACCACGCTGTTCCCGGGGACCTATGGCCGCCCGGTGCGTCTGGCCTGACGGCGATCCGTTGCGCTTCCGGCCGGGAACACATCGGTCGATCTCCTGTTCGACGACGAACTGTTGTCTCATCCAAGCCAGTGGCGGTTCTCGTCACTTCAAGCAACTCACTAGCTCCGCATCGTAGCGATCGAACTGAGACCGCGTGAGGTTACCGGCGGCAACGGCAGCGCGCAGCTCGGCGAGCTTGGCACGATACTGTGGGCGCGTCAGCTCTCCATATGCGCACAGCTTCGGCTTGCGGATCACACCGACAATCATCGTGTGCGCAGAGCGGGCGAGCCCGTAATCGCGCGCGGTGATGGCGATCTCCACCATCGAATCGATGACGAGCTCGCGAGGAATCGCGATCGGGACGTCGAACGATGCACGCCCAGCAGGCCCGATGCGCTGCGCGGGTGATTTCGTCGGATCTTCTCCAGAGACCGACGTCTCGACATTGACGTTCGCTGCACCCACCCCTGTGTTGTCGACCACGCAATGTACGACGACATGGTCGCCGGCATTGAGATCCGCTCGTGACGCGCTCTGACCCGGGATCGAGCATTTCACCTTGAGCCCGGCTGCGATCGGCGCTGGGGCGATCGGAATGCGACGTGAGACATCGGCCGGCGAGAAGCCATTTCCCTCCTCGATCATCAGCACGAGCATCGCATCGGGAGAAGTCTCGGAGCTCGGAATGGTCAGCAGAAGATGGCGGAGCTTTTCCTTACCGGGCCTGATCCGGCCGAAGCCGACATGCTGGCCATGCAGGCAACTGAGGCCGGACCGAGTCGTGGCGCCCACGCGATACGCCGTCTCGTCGCCGTGATTGGTGATTTCTACTATCACGATGCCTTCCCCTCCGGCATGCAAAGTACCATTGCTTGCCTCGAACCTGGTGACCTCGAGGCGGGGAATGCCATGTCTGGCCACTTCGTCTGTCTTGGCCGCGCCGATCAGCTCGAGGATGCGGCGAGCCTCGATTGCGCTCGGTGTCCACTGTGTTCCCGAGATCTCCCATGGCATTGCGACCACCGTGGCCACGTTGGGAGTGAGCGGATCCAGACCCGTGTCCTCCCAGTCGACCCGGAACACGAGGTGATTCGCATCGGTCCATACTCCTTCGACCTGCTCGTGCCACGGCGTCATCGCGACGACGACAATCCGGCCGAGATAAACACGATCACAGGGCACTGAACTACTGGAGCCCGGGGCGACTGCACTGGCCCACTGTTGACCGTGCGACGTTGCCCCCGAGTTGGAAGCGTGCTCTACCGCGCAGGGGTTGGCGAGCGCGAGTGTTAACTCGCCAGCTGGTGAGAACGTGAATACACCGCGCAGATCGACATGTGTGTCGGGTGGCAACCGGCCCAAGAATGGCCGTGACTCGCTGCGCGGGAAACAGGACACGACGGACAGGACGCAAAGGAGAGTGATGAAGGCGGCAGGCATAATTACAATTTGGCGACCAAGGCAGTCTGGTAGCGCTCGAAGTCGGCTTCGGTGATCGCACCGGTATCGCGGCAGGCCTTGAGGTTGCGGAGTGCGGCTTGAACGTCATAGCGCCTTGGCGACGCCGCCTCGCATACGGCGACAAAGTGTGCCTTGCTACATTTGGCCGTGGCCGACACGGCCCAAGGTGGGGGAACGCGCACAGGTGGCTCGCGGGTTGGACCGGAAGACCGCGTGGACTCGTGGAGCGTCGCGTCTGGACCGCTCGCGGCCACTGCGGTCGCTGCCCACTTCGGCGTGGCATCGCTCCGCCGGTCGTCGTGGGTCGAGCGCGCGGGAGAGCCGTGCAGCTCGTCGAGGCAGCGGTCGAGGCTCGGGCCGCCGGCGCGGCGCAGCATCAGGCTCGCGCGCTGCACGGGCGACCACGCGCTCGGCACTTCGTCCTCGGGGCCGCGCTGGCACACCGAAGAGTCGACCACCATGCCGTGCTCGTGTGCAAGCTCGACGGTCAGCACCGCGACGGCCCCGACCACTGCCGCGGCCACGAGGGCCGCCGCCGCCACACGTCGGGCGCTGCGCCTCGACGCCGCGTCGCCAAGCGCATCGAGCAACTCGCGCATGGACGCGTAGCGATCCTGGGGTTCGAGCGCGAGACCGCGACGCACGATCTGGTCCAGCCGCTTCGGGACACCCCGAGTCCGCCGATCGAAGACCGGTCCGCGCCGAACCTCGGCGGCGAGGTCGTCTGCGGTCTGCGCGGAGAATGGCCGATGGCCATGAAGCGCCTCACACAGCGTCACGCAGAACGCGAACTGATCGGCGCGGTGATCGACGTCCTCGCCCCGCAACGCCTCGACCGTCAGGTATCCCGGCGTCCCAGCAATCGTGTCATCGCCCGCCTGCGCCCGGCTGGACAGTCCGAAGTCGCTGACCTTGACGCGGCCATCGCGACCGAGCAAGACGTTCTCCGGCTTGAAATCGCGGTGGACGACGCCCGCGGTGTGGGCGGCGGCGAGTCCCTCGCCTGCGAGCAGGAACACCGCGACGACCTCGCGCCAGCCGCGCGGACGCTCGGCGATCCACGCACGCAGCGTCGTGCCCTCGACCAGCTCCATCGCGGCGAACACGCGATCGCGAAATGTCCCGACCTCGTAGATCGCGACGACGCCAGGGTGGCTGATCTGCGCCATCGCCTGTGCTTCGGCGAGGATCTGCGCGCGTGCGCGGTCCATGGTCCGGGCCTGGTGATGCAGGAGCTTGAGCGCGATGTAGCGATCCAGCTCGGGATCGTAGGCCATGTACACGGTCCCCATCCCGCCGCGACCAATCAGCTCGAGCGCGACGAATCGCCCGACCATCATGCCGAGCTCGAGCGCTGGGCCGTGGTGCGTGCGCTTTGCTGGATGCGTGGTGTGGCCCTCGGCGGAAGTCGACGCGCCCTCGAGCGCGGCTGTCAGGTCGACGACAACCCGGCGGCAGCTCGTGCAGGCATCGATGTGCGCTTCGATCTCCGCACGCTGTTCGCGCGGCAGACGATGCTCCAGCAGACCAACGAGGGTCGACTCGGACAGACAGGTCGCGTCGGATTCCATGCCGCAGCCCGCGGGCGAATCTACCATGTCGCCTGCGAACAGTGCCGGTAACCCATCGCACGCGCCGTGGACGCGGTGCTCACGTGTTCCACGCGCATGGCGCGGAGTGCTGCACCGGCGATAGTTGCACTCCGACTTGCGCGGACTCGACGACGGAGATAGCGTCGCTGTGCGTGCCAACGTGACAGAGGTCGAACAACAGCTGTGCGCACTGCACGCACGTGGCCGCGAAGCGTGGCACGGTGTCGAGCTCGACGTTCCGACGTTCTTGGCGCTGGCCGCGAATCAGCTCGACGATGGCCCGTTCGATGATGTGCGCGCGGACGAGCTGTACCTCGCGATCGCCTGCGTTGCGCGGGTCAAACAGGCAATCATCGCTTTCGACAAGCACTACCTGGTCGGTCTCACGTCTGCGCTCATCCGGCAGGGGCGGGATCCGGCGGCCGCTGCTGATGTCGTGCAAGTCGTGCGCGTGCGGTTTCTCGTCGGCGACGCAAACCACGCGCCGAAGGTCGCCGAATACAACGGCCGAGGCTCGCTGGCGGCCTGGCTCCGCGTGGCGGCGAGCCGCGCCGCCGTGAGCGCATTCCGCAAGCACCGCCGAGAAACCGCGATCGATGATCTCGCGATCGCGTCCAGGTCGTGCAATCCAAACATCGCCATGCTCGGAACGCAGCTCGGCAACGAGTTCGAGGCCGCCTTCCGCTCCTCGTTCGCGGCGCTCGTTCCGCGCGAGCGCAACCTGCTTCGCTACCAGGTGATCGATCGGCTGGGGATCGACCGCATCGCGGCACTCCACGGCGTACATCGTGCCACCGCGGCCCGCTGGATCGCGCACGCGCGCAAGGCGCTGATCGAGGGTGTACGGTGCCAGCTGCAGGACCGCCTCGGTGTCGACCGCGAGGAGCTCGACAGCGCACTTCGGCAGCTCGTGAGCCGGATCGACCTCAGCCTGCGCTGGATGCTGACGCCGATGCCGACATCCGCGTGACGCGATGCAGGGCCTCGCGGCCCGCTCAGCTCCGCGATG
>DATIPJ010000777.1:0-8328 GCA_035472155.1 Kofleriaceae bacterium | reverse complement strand
CCTTGAACGAGCGCGGCGCGATCCTTCCGGTCTCCGATTCCGGATCGATCGCCGCTTGCACGCTCCCCGCACTGATCGGGAGAGCTTCGCTTACCCCGGCCCGAGCTCTATCTGCCGAAGACATCAGCCCACGCCCGGGTGATCGATCACGATCAGGGTGTCGTTCCCGTGCACGTGCACGGCCACGATCACGGGGATCGATCACGTCAACGATCACGATCACGTCAACGATGACGGTCGTACCCGCCCCGTCGACGATCCGGGAACGCCAGCGCGACATCGCTGCCGGCTTGGAGCTTGGCTCGTGACGGACAACATCGCGGTCGCCGTCTCCTTCAGTCCTCCGCGGACGGCCGTCGCGCCGGATGGGGCCATGCGCGTGCTGGTTCCCACCGACGGAGAGCGAGGGTCCATCGAGCTGGCCGCGCGGCTGCACCGGCCCAATGTGGTTCGCGATGCGCTGCTGGCGCTGGGGGACGCGTTGTCGGCCGATCTGACGCGCAAACCGACCGATCGCGCCGATTACCTCGCGTACCTCATCTCGCGCGGAAAGGGCGTCAGCAAGCAAGTCTGGGATGCTCAGAAGGAGTACCTGGCGCTGCAGTACGGCGCGGCGGCCGAGCTGGCCGAGCCGCTGGATCCGGTGCTCACGATTTCCCCGGAGGCCGCTCGCTTCGAGGTGCTCTCGCGCGACGAATCGATGTACGCGCAGCTCGTGCTGCGCCGGCCGGCTGCGCTGGTGGATGCCAAGCATCCGGGCGATGTCGGCGGGGCGCGCGGGACGACGTACGTCGACCTCGGGGCGGCACTGGCGTCGATCGCGCAGATCCGCGCGTATCGCCCGACGACGCTCGAGCTGGCGCCGGGGGCCGCGCCGACGGCGCGCACGCGCAGCATTCCTGTGCGCTGGCTGCGCGCGTTCGGCCAGATGCAGGCGGCGTCACTGCTCGCGGGGGATCGCTTCGAGCTGTCGCCGATCGACCTGTACAACGTGCTGCTGGCCCTGCGGATGCGCAAGGCGCGCACGGCGCCGCGCGGGCTGCGCTATGAGCTGGTGCCCGGCGAGCCGCCCCGGCTGGTCCTCGAGCCGTGGGATCTCGTCGTGCGCAGCACGAGCGGGCCGTATCAGGGGACCCAGCCGCGCGTGGTGCGCACGTGGGGCCGCAATCGGCTCAATGTGCTCGCGCGCGTGCTGCCGCATGCGCGGCGGCTCCAGGTGGCGATCGCGGGGCCCGGGCTGCCGTCGCAGTACATCGTCGACCTCGGCGACGCGACGCTGGCCGTGGCGCTCTCGGGCTGGACCGACGCGGGATGGGCCGGCATCGCGACGTTCGATCTGCTCGCCGCCGACGATGATCCGCAGCGGGTCGATGCGCTGGTCGAGGCGCTCGCCGCGCCGGCGACCGATGCCGGGCTCGCCGAGCGGCTCGGGAGGCCGCGCACCGAGGTCCGCCGCACGCTGCTCGCGGCGCTCGCCCAGTTGCGGATCGGCCATGACCTGGCGACCGGCGAGCTGTTCGCGCGCCCGCTGACGCCCGCGCCCGTGCCCGCCGCCGCGCTCCGGTTTCGCGACGCGCGCGAGGCGGCCGCGCACCGGCTGCTCGCCGAGCCCGGCGCCGTGACGCTGACCAAGGTCCACGACCAGGGCAACGAGGGTCGCTCGATCGAGGGTCAGATCGTCGACGCGCGCGCGCACCGGACGTTCTATCCGTCGATGACGATCGACTCCGAGGGCCGGACGTCCGCCGCGAGCTGCACGTGCAGCGCGTTCCGCCGCGCCGGCGTCAAGGAAGGCCCGTGCGAGCACATGATCGCGCTTCGCGTGCACCACGTCCGCGAGCAGGCTCGCCTCGAGGCCGCGCGCGAGACGCCCGAGGGCCGCGCGCTGATCACCGCCGAGACCCGCGTGCTGCTGCGGCGCACCGCCGCCGGTGCCGAGCTGTACCGGCTGTCGCTCGACGGGCGCACGGTGACCGCGCGGTTCGGCCGGGGCGACCCACTGCGCATGCAGCGACTGCGCTTTGATTCTGCGTCTGACGCTCGGACTGCCTATTTCGAGCGACTCGAGCAACTATCACAGAAAGGATATCTCGATGCGACGCTGGGCTAGTCATTGGCAATCTAGCCCGGCCGTACCGGTCTCCGGATCGGTGCACGTACACGTTTCGGAGGAGTCGAATCCGTTAGCCTGCGCTCCGGCGCAAGGGCGGCGTCGCGCCGTCCGGGCACAATCACGGGCCATTCTCCACAAGGTAGGCTGTTCTTGGTCTGCTCGCCCCGCAGGGGTACTGCGTACGGGCTCAGCTGGACCAACCACCCAACAGCGGTTTGAGCCCATACGCAGTACCCCTGCGGGGCGGCAGACCGGTGAGCCTACCGTGTCCCATGAGGGATGTAGCGGCCTCGACTCCTCCACTTTTTTCACCTGGCTGGGTGCGGCGCGTGGGGGTGCAGCGCGTGGGGCGAACCATGGCGACTGACGCGCTCGCCTGGGCCGACGTCGCCGCCGCCGGCGGCATCCGCGCGTGGGTCGACGCCGAGGTCGCCCGCCAGGGCCTCGCCGATCCGGGCGCCACGCAGTCGATGACCGACGCCGAGCGCAAGCTCTACAAGGCGCGGCGCGACGAGGAGCGCCGGGTCCGCCGCGAGCTGTACCGGCGAGCGTGGCAGGCGTATCGCCGCGCGCACGTCGTGCACCTCGGACCCGGCGTGTTCTGGCACGACACCGCCGACGTCGATCGGTTCGACGCCGACGACCCCGAGCGCAAGCGCCAGGACAACGCGCTGCCGGCGCTGTCCGACGTCGAGGCGCTCGCCAAGGCGCTCGGGCTCACGATCCCGCGCCTGCGCTGGCTGGCGTATCACCGCGACGTCGACACCGGCACGCACTACCGCCGCTGGCTGGTGCCCAAGCGCGATGGCTCGCCGCGGCTGATCAGCGCCCCCAAGCACGAGCTCAAGGCGGCGCAGCGCTGGATCGCCCGCGAGGTCACCGAGCACCTGCCGCTGCATGGCGCGGCCCATGGCTTCGTGACCGGCCGCTCGATCGCGACCAATGCGCGCGTGCACGCCGGCGCCCGCGTGCTGGTCAAGCTCGACATCCGCGGGTTCTACCCGACGGTGACGATGCGCCGCGTGAAGGGCCTGTTGCGCCGGGCCGGCCTCGGCGAGCAGGTCGCCACCGTGATGGCGCTGCTCGCGACCGAGTCGCCGCGCGAGGAGGTCGAGCGCCAGGGCAAGACGCTGTACGTCGCGCTCGGGCCGCGCTCGCTGCCGCAGGGCGCGCCGACCAGCCCCTCGATCACCAACGCGCTGTGCTTGCGGCTCGACTGTCGGCTCTCGGGGCTGGCGCGCAAGCTCGGCTGTCGCTACACGCGCTACGCCGACGACCTCACGTTCTCGTGGCACGGCGACGCGCGCTCGCAGGTCGGGGCGCTGCTGCGCGGCGCCGGGGCCATTGTCCGCGCCGAAGGCTTCGAGATCCACGCGAAGAAGACGCGCGTGATGCGCTCGGGCGCGCGCCAGAAGGTCACCGGCCTGGTCGTCAACCAGGCGCCGCCCGATCGCCCGCCGGCGCGCGTGCCCCGCGCCACGCAGCGCCATCTCCGCGCGGCGATCAAGAACCGCGAGCTCGGTCGCCCGGGCCAGGGCGAGACCCTCGAGCAGCTCAAGGGGATGGCGGCATTCGTGATGATGACCGACCGCGCGCGCGGCCAGGCGTTCATGGAGCGCATCGACCGCCTGATCGCGGCGCAGGCGCAGAAGGAGCCCAGGGAATGAGCGAGTGGACGGTGCAACTCGAGTTCGAAGAAGGCACGTCGAGCAAGTTCTGGCGCGCGCGCGTCGAGGGCAAGACGCTCTACGTCAACTACGGCAAGATCGGCGCGAACGGCCAGACGCAGGTCAAGGACCTCGGTGACCCCGCCGCGGCCAAGGCCGAGTACGACAAGCTGGTCCGCGAGAAGCGCAAGAAGGGTTACTCGGACATCGCGGTGCGTCGCGATGACTCCGGGGGCAGGACCAAGGACGACGACGATGATGGCGACGGTGGCGACGGCGACGAAGGCGGTGACGACGAGGGCGACGACGACGAGGACGACAAGCCCGCAGCGCGCCCCGCGAAGAAGCCAGCCAAGCCCGCCGCCGCGCCGGCCGCGGCTCCGCGCGCCGCGCCGAGCTCGCCCGGGCACCGCCTCGTGCTCGACGCCGGCGGCCGCAAGGTCGAGACCACGGTCTTCCTCGAGGGCAACGCCGTCCGCATGGACTCGCGCGAGACCTACGCCAGCCCCGACGCCGCGAGCAAGGCATTCGAGCGACTCAAGCGCATGCTGGGCGGCGAGGGCTACAAGGTGCAATGATTGCCAGCCGCCCGCCGGGACACGGCCCTGCGCATGCGGCTATCACCGGGGAAGGGCGATGGAACAGTTCAAGATCTCGCGGGCGCTCGTGCTCAGCTTCAAGTGCTGGGTGCGGAACTTCATTCCGTTCACGCTGCTCGCCGTGCTGCTGCACGCGCCGCTGCTGATCTGGTTGGCCACGGTCGACTTCGATCCGCAATCGAGCGGGCAGCGCGTGCTCGATCACTACTTCACGTATCCGATCTACATCGTCACGGCGACCTCGACGATCATTCCGTCGCTGCTGGCCTATCGAGTCGTCCAGCAGCTGAACGGCAGCAAGGTCTCGATGTGGACGAGCATCCGGCTCGGGCTGCGCGGATTGCCGCCCGCGATCCTCCTCGCGCTGGTGCTGCACTTCATCAACAAGCTGCCGGTGGCCGGCGTCCTCGTGAGCGCGATCGCCACCTGCGTCTACTACGTCGTGGCGCCCGCCGCAGCCGCCGAGCGCCTCGGTCCGCTCCGGGCGTTCGTGCGCAGCGCGGAGCTCACGCGAGGCCGCCGCTGGGGCATCTATGGGCTGTGCCTGTTGTTGAGCGTGATCGCGCTGGCGATGCTGTTCCTGTGGATCGTGCCGCGCCTCGAGCACGGGTTCGCGTTCGCGATCGCCTCGGTGGTCTCGTCGTCGATCGCGTTCAACGTCGTGTTCGGGTTGCTCCAGCTGTACAGCGGCATCGTGCAGGCGGTGAGCTACGCGCTGCTGCGCCAGGACAAGGACGGGACGAGCCTCGCGGAGCTCGCGCGGGTCTTCGAGTAGGGCATCCTTGCGCCCGGCCGGCGATGCCACATCCTATGGCCATGGAGCGTGACCGAGGCTAGCGTCAACACCCTCGCCGACGGCGCGTCGGTCGAGGTCCAGGGCGGAAGCGGCCGCTACACGCTCTCGCGCAAGGGCGCGGTGTACATGTGCAGCTGCCCCGCCTGGCGCAACCAGGGCGCCGCGATCGACCGCCGCACCTGCAAGCACCTGCGCGCGTTCCTGGGCGCCGAGGCCGAGGCCCGGCGGGTCGGGGTCGCGGCGCCCGCGCCGAGCCCGCGCACCGTCGCGGCCGCGGCGGCCAAGAAGGACACCGCCCCGCCGCTGTTGCTCGCGCACCGCTGGGAGGTCGCCCACGATCCGACCGGCTGGTGGATGAGCGAGAAGCTCGACGGAGTTCGCGCGTACTGGGACGGCGAGACCTTCGTGTCGCGGCTCGGCAACTCGTTCGTGGCGCCCGACTGGTTCGTCGCCGACCTGCCGGCCGACACGCTCGACGGCGAGCTGTGGGTCGATCGCAAGAAGTTCCAGCGCACGATCGGCATCGTGCGGTCGGGCGCGGGCGGCGAGGAGTGGCGCGAGGTGCGCTATGTGGTGTTCGACGCGCCCAACGCGCGCGGCCCGTTCGAGGACCGCCTGGCGCACGCCCGCAAGGTGCTCGAGCGCGCCGGAGCGCCGTACGCGCGCTGCCACGACCACGTGCAATGCGCCGGCATCGACCACCTGCGCGACGAGCTGCGCCGCGTCGAGGGGCTCGGGGGCGAGGGGCTGATGCTGCGCCAGCCGGGCTCGCCGTACGTCGTCGGTCGCTCGTCGAGCTTGCTCAAGGTCAAGACGTTCCACGACGCCGAGGCGCGCGTGGTGGCGCACACACGGGGCACGGGCAAGCACAAGAGCAGGGTCGGCGCGCTCGTCGTCGAGCTCGCCAACGGCACGCGGTTCAACATCGGCACGGGGCTATCCGATGCCGAGCGCGACGCGCCTCCACCGATCGGCGCGATCGTCACGTTCCGCTACCAGGAGCTGTCCGACGACGGCGTGCCGCGCTTCCCGTCCTACGTCGGCGAGCGCATCGACGCCAAGCTCACGTAGCCCGGAGCGTCAGTTGACCGGGCCGTGGCAGGGCGCCAGCTCGCACAGGAGGTGGCTCACGTGGCCCAGCGTGCGCTGCAGGCGGACCATCGGATCGCGCGCCTCGAGCAGCTCCTGGCGCGCATCGGCGTCCATGACCAGCGCTGCCGCGACCGCGTCGGCGCACGCGCCTGGCGAGTCGCAGCTGCGCACCAGATCGCGGAGCTGCGAGCCGCCTTGCTCGATGACCTCGGCGAGCCGATCGCACAGCAGCATCAAGCGGCGATAGTGGTCGTGCGCGTCGACGGGATCGCAGAATTCGTCGTCGATCGCGCGCGCCTCGACGAGCCGGTAGCCGCGCTCGCACGGCAGCTCGCGCGCGATCTCGGCCCGCGCCACGCCGCGCAGCAGCAGCGCGAACCGCCCGTCGGGTAGCTCCTCGGAGCAGATGATGCGGCCCACGCCGCACTTCTCGTAGACCGGGGGGCGGCCGTAATACGAGGTCTCGTAGCCCGGGCGCAGGCGAGCGACGCCCATGAGCTGATGACCGGCGAGGCAGTCGCGCGTCAGCTCGCGGTAGCGCGGCTCGAACACGTGCAGCGGGAGGAGGCCGCCGGGGAGCAACACGCAGTTGGGAAGCGGAAAGATCGGGAGCGAGGTCAGCGCGGCGGCATTGTCGAGTCCAAGGTCAAGGTCGCGCATGGTCCTCGCATCCCTCCGGGGTTCTCTAACCGTAGACATCGATGCATGCGCCGGTCAAAGCCGGCGGCGCCGTGTGGGCCAGGAAGAACGCCGTCCGCGCAATATCGTCAGGGGTCATGTCTGGACTTGCTCCAGGCATGCCTTCGCGCAGCATGCCGGTATCGACGCTGCCAGGACAGATCGCATTCACGGAGACCTTAGCAGTGCGGAGTTCCGCCGCAAGGGCCCGCGTGAGGCCAACGACGCCATGCTTGGCGGCGCAGTACGCGGCGAGCAAGGGTGTGCCTTCGCGGCCGGCGATCGAGGAGATGTTGATGATGCGACCTCCCGCCCGCGTGAGGTCTGGTAGGAAGGCACGCGTCACGTAGAACGTGCCATCCAGATTCACTGCTATCATGCGCCGCCACTCTGCGTCATCGATTTCGAGCGTCGGTTTGCGCAGGACCGCACCTGCATTGTTGACGAGGATTCCGACCGGCGCTAGCGTTCGCCGGACCTGGTCCGCTGTGCGGGTGACCAGTGCCGCGTCGGTCACATCGCACGCGAATGGCTGTGCGTGCCCGCCCATCGCCGCGACCTCGTCGGAAACGCCCTGTAGCGCCTCGAGGCTCCTCGCCCACAAGGCGACCTCGGCGCCGGCCTCGGCGAGACGTAGCGCAATCGCTCGCCCTATCCCGCGGCTCGCACCCGTGACGACCGCGGTCTGCCCCGAGAGTGGCCCGATCATGGAGCGGGTGTACCACGCACGCGACACATCACGAGGTGCCGAGATAGGCGACCAGCGCGTCGACGATGTCGTCGGCGAGCGCTCTCGCACTCGCGCGCTGACCGGTGGGGATGTCGTTGATGAGGATTGCAAATCCAAGTGGACGCTGGCTATCGATCGCGAGATATCCGGCGAGCGCAGCGACCTTGTCGAGCGTGCCGGTCTTGGCGCGCACGCGGCCCAGCGCGGGGCGCCCGTGCCAGCGCCGGGCGAGCGTTCCGTCGACGCCACCGACCGGAAGCGATGCGACGAGGTCAGGCCCGACGCGATAGTCCTTGTGCGCGGCGCGCAGCACCGTGGTGATCTGTCGC
Source organism: Kofleriaceae bacterium (assembly GCA_035472155.1). Lineage (GTDB taxonomy): Bacteria > Myxococcota_A > Polyangia > Haliangiales > Haliangiaceae > JABFXX01. The sequence goes on along the minus strand of DATIPJ010000777.1, from coordinate 324 downwards.
GCGGAGACCTCGGTGGCATCGAATAGCCCTGAGCCGTTGTCGGCGCGATAGCCCGCTTTCGGCATCCCGATCGTCGCGAGAAAGCCGTGCAGCGCGGCGCGCCCATCGTCCCAGGTCGCGGGTCCGGGCGTGCGCCTGGTCTCCGCGCCGAGGGTCTTGAGCACGGACTCTGCAAGGTAGTTGTCGGAGGCCTTGTTCATGTGGCGCACGACCTCCGACAGCGGCGGGCTGTCGTGGGCCGCGAGCAGCCGCGCGGTCGGCGGCACCGCGCCGCTCGCGATCGCGCGCGCCTTGAGCGTCACGCCCTGATCGGCGAGCGCGCGG
>DATIPJ010000776.1:0-3243 GCA_035472155.1 Kofleriaceae bacterium | reverse complement strand
TCTCGCGCCGCTCATCGCGCTCGGCGACCGCCTGGCGTTCACGACCGACTCGTACGTCGTCGATCCGCTGGTGTTCCCGGGCGGCGACATCGGCACCCTCGCGGTCAACGGCACGGTCAACGCCCTCGCGGTCGGTGGCGCGGTGCCGCGCGCGCCCAGGATCGCCGCGCCGTGGTCGCCGAGCCAGCCGTTGACCAGCACGACGTCGCCGGGCAGCGCGGCCGCGACGCTGAGCTCGCGCCCGCGCGGGATGACGCCCACGCCGGTGGTCGTGATGAACAGCTTGTCGCACGCGCCGCGCCCGACGACCTTGGTGTCGCCGGTGACGATCGAGACGCACGCGCGCCGCGCGGCGCCCGCCATCGAGCGCGCGATCCGGCGCAGCAGCTCGATCTCCATGCCCTCCTCGATCACGACCGCGCACGACAGCGCGCGCGGCACCGCGCCACCGACCGCGAGGTCGTTGACCGTGCCGTTGACCGCGAGGGTGCCGATGTCGCCGCCCGGGAACACCAGCGGATCGACGACGTACGAGTCGGTCGTGAACGCCAGGCGGTCGCCGAGCGCGATGAGCGGCGCGAGATCGAGGCGCGCCTGATCCTCGAGCGGCCCATCCGGCGCGCCGAACGCGCGCACGAACACGTCGTCGATCAGGTCCTTCATGACCTTGCCGCCGCCGCCGTGGGCGAGGCTGACCCGCGTGGCCGTGACCTTGCGCAGCGCCGCCGTCATCGCAGCACCTTCAGGATGCCGCCCGGACCCCGCAGGCGAGAGCCGTACTGGTAAGCCGCGGCGCACGCGCCCTCGCTCGAAACCATGAGCGCGCCGAGCGGCGTCTCGGGCGTGCACGCGCCACCGAAGACCTTGCACTCGTGCGGCCGCAGCGCGCCGCGCAGGACCTCGCCGCACTGGCACGCGCGCGGATCGGCCACGCGCGCGTTGGGCACCGCGAACCGGACCTCGGCGTCGAACGCGGCGTACGCCGGGCGGATCCGTACCCCGGAGTGCGCGATCGAGCCCAGGCCGCGCCATTCGAAGTGCGGCCGCAGCTCGTAGACCGCCCCGACCGCGTCCTGCGCCGTACGGTTGCCGCCGGCGGCGACCACGCGCGCGTACTGGTTCTCGATCTCGACGCGGCCCTGCTCGATCTGCAGGACGAGCATCCAGATGCCCTGGAGCACGTCGAGCGGCTCGAACCCGGCGACCACCATCGGGCGCCGGTAGTCGCGCGCGATCAGCTCGAACGCCTCGGTCCCGATCACGGTCGCGACGTGGCCCGGGCCGAGGAAGCCGTCGAGCTCGAGACCGGGGCTGTCGAGCAGCGCCTTGAGGGTCGGGACGATCGTGATGTGGTTGCAGAACACCGAGAAGTTGGTGACGCCCTCGGCGGCGGCCGCCAGGATGGTCAGCGCGGTCGATGGCATCGTGGTCTCGAAGCCCAGGCCGAAGAACACGACCTGGCGGTCGGTGTGCTTGCGCGCGAGTGCGAGCGCGTCGGCCGGCGAGTACACGGTGCGGATATCGAGGCCGTCGGCCTTGGCCTGCAGCAGGCTCCCGCGCGATCCGGGGACGCGCATCGCGTCGCCAAAGGTCGCGAACAGCACGCCGGGCTGCTCGGCGATCGCGATGCAGTCGTCGACCCGGCCCATCGGCAAGACGCAGACCGGGCAGCCCGGGCCGTGCACGAGCTCGATGCTCGCCGGCAGGAGGCCCTCGATGCCGTAGCGAAAGATCGAGTGCGTGTGGCCGCCGCACACCTCCATGAGCTTGAGCGGCCGCGTGCGGACGGCGGCGATCCGGTCGGCGACGCGCGCGATCTCGCGGACCAGCGCACCGGCCTTCTCGCGATCGCGGAACTCGTCGACGTACTTCACGACGCGGCCCCCTCCGTGGACTCCGTGGACTCCGCGATCTGGGCGAGCTGCGCTTGCGCTTCGCCAAGCTCGCGCAGGATCGCGAGGGTAGCCTGGGCCTGCGCCTCGTCGATCCGCGCCATCGCGAACCCGACGTGGACCAGCACCCAGTCGCCGATGCAGCGGCTCGCCGGGTGCGCGTCGTCGACGATGCACGCGATGTTGATCTGGCAGCGCACGCCGGCGATGTCGACCACCGCGAGCCGCTTCGCCTCGTCGTCGATCGCGACGATCTGCCCGGGGATCGCTAAGCACATGGCGTCCTCACAGCGGGGCCGTGTTCGGCGATCTCCCAGAGCAGCACGCGGTTGTTGCCGGTGTCGGCGACCACCGCCGTCGTTCCGCACGCGGCGATGGCGTACGGCCACGAGACGCTGTCGCGCGTCGCCGCGGCCCAGCGGTTATCGCCCTTGTCGCAGAACTGGTGCTGGCCCGACAGCGAGCGCGCCAGCGCGTTGGTCGCGCGCGCGTGGGGCGCAAAACCGACCAGGCGCGACGAGGCGGTGTCGGCGACGGCGAGCCGATCGCCCAGCACGGCGAGGCCGTACGGCATGTTGAGCGTCGCCGCCGTCGGGTAGTAGCCGCCGCGGTTGTGATCGATCTCGGTGGTGCTGGCCTGGCCGAGCACGTAGTCGCACGCTGCGCCGCTCTCGCGCGGCAGCGAGCGCCAGCCCATGATGCGGTTGTTGCCGGCGTCGGCGATCATCAGCTCGCCGCCCCACATCGCGATCGCGTGCGGCCAGCGCATGCCGACCGCGCCCGGATCATCGCCGGCGCCGTCGTCGCGCGCGGTGAACGAGCGCTGGCCGAGCACGAGGTCGGCCGGCGCGCCGTGGCGCTCGGGGATCGAGCTCCACATCAGCACGCGGCGGTTGCCGGTGTCGGCGACGAACAGCTTGCCGTCGTAGATCGCGACGCCGTAGCACCAGTTGAGCGTGTCTGCGCCGGGGACAGATGCGCCGCGGTTGGCGAGGTTCGCGCTGCCGCTCGGCTGGCCGAGCACGACGTCGGCGGGCTGGTTCGCGCGCGGCACGCCGCGCCAGATCAGGATGCGATGGTTCCACGCGTCGGCGACCGCGAGCGCGCCATCGCCCGCCGCCACGCCGGTCGGGACATTGAGCGAGCTCGCGCTGACCTCGCCGCCGGCGTTGCGCCGCTCGTGCGCGAACCCGGGCTGACCGATCACGAGGTCCGCGGGCGCGAGGTCGGCGCGCGGCCGGCCGTGCCAGACCAGCAGGCGGTGGTGGCCGGTGTCGGCGACGACCAGCGGGCCCTCGGACGACAGCAGCGCGGCGCCGCGCGGGCCGAACAGCGTGTATGCGGCCGGCGC
>DATIPJ010000775.1:0-4331 GCA_035472155.1 Kofleriaceae bacterium | reverse complement strand
CCCGAGACGTCATCGTCGCCGAACTGGACGAGCCCCACCCCGAGCCCCACGCGCGCAAACGGCCGGAACGCTCCCTGCGGCGCGAACACGCGCCGGATGCTCGCCGCGACCTCGACCTCGACGCCATCGCCGATGCCATGGCTGCAGATCCGGCTGTCCATGCGGTCGCGAAAACAAGCGGGCTGCCCCGAGCCGAACGTGAACGTCGCGGCGCCATCGAACCAGTCGCGCTCCGACAGCTGATACAGGTAGTGGCCGACGATGCGCAATCCGCCGGGCGTCACGCGCCCGCCGCCGGCGAGCCCGAGCTCTGCCGCGACCGCCTGGTCGCCGATCTCATCATCGTGCGCATCGGCGGGCGCCGTCGCTGCGCTCGCCGCCACCGGCTGCGCACTGGCCGCCGGCTGAGCGCCGTCGCTCGTCGGCTGTGCGTCGCCCGAGGGCTGCGCCGCATCGCTCGCCGGCTGCGAACCATCCGTCGCCGGCTGGGCAGATCCGTCAGGCGCGGTCGGTGGCTGCGATGGATCCGGCGTCGGTTGCGCGGCTGCCGCGGCGAGCGCCGGGTGTGCGTGCGCGGCTGCCGCGGCGAGCGCGGGGTGTGCGAGCGCGACGAGCGCGATCATGACGCCTGCTGTGCAGGCGAGGCGCGATGTCAGCTGCCGCGGCATACCATCACCTTGATGCCGCCGCCGCGCAGGTCGACCGAGGCGCAGCGCCAGCCCGTGCCCAGAAAAGCGCAGCTGTCGTCGTTGGTGCATTCGAAGAGGCACACGCCGCCCTCGCGGTCCGCGCACGTGGTGTCGCTCGGGCACTCGTCGCGGGTGTTGCACGCAACGGTGCAGAAGCCGCTCGGGTAATCCGTGCCGGGGCCCAGGCATCGCTCGTCGCACTCGTTCGAGCTGTCGCAGCGCGCGCCCACGTCGCGCGAGACGTCGCTGTGCTGGCACGCGATCAGTGCGCCGACGATCGCAATGACCGCGCTTCGCATCGCCGTGAACCTACCGCGCACGCCTGCGGTTCGCCACTTTCGCGCCCGCCGCACGGCGGCTCGGATCGAATGCGCCGACCACGTCGCATGGGTCGCGTGTGCGAGACGGTGAGCCGCTCGGGCCTACGCGCGGCGCCTCACGCGGATCGCGCCGGTCATGTGCGCGAGCGCGGCGACCAGTGCGTCGGCCACGCGCGTCGAGTTGCGCGCGGCCGCGACGAGTGGATGCAGCGCGGCTTCGGCATCGCTGACGCCGCGCAACGGCCCGCGCGCGACGCCGACCAGCTCGAGCGCGCGCTGCGCTGCGACCTCGCCGATCAGCACCGCGAACTGCGGCGTCGCGATCGCGGCGAGCCGCGCGAGATCGGCGATCGACCAGCCCGCGAGGCGACCGCCGCCGGTGATCCAGTCGGCGAGCGCATCCCAGGCGTGGTCGTCGATGATCGCCGCCTCGTCGGGCGCCTCGGGCAAACGGACCACGTTGGGCGCGACCGCGCCGTGGTCCGGCGGCGTGATGACCACGTGGCGCTCGTGGTCGCGCTCGAGGATCAGCATGCGAACGAATCGCCGCTCCGGTCCCCGCTGGTGCCGCGCCTCGACCACCATCCCGGTGGCGTGCACGGCGACGAAGCCGTCGAGCAGCGTCGCGGCGAAACCGTCGAGACCATGGCGGCGCTGGCGCCCGTCGGGCATGGCGAGCAGCAGGACGTCGCAGTCGACCTGGACCTCGGCCCGCGCAGGACGAAACGGAGCTGGATCGCGATACAGGGCGGTTCGCCCCATCCTCGGATCATAGCGCGAGCAACATCATCAACGAGCAGACATTGATCACGGCCGCTCTCTCGATCGCCGCATGGTGTCAGCGCCGCATCGCGCGCACCGCGATCTGTCCGCCGCCCCACATCCGCCGCGTCGATCCACGCGTACCAACTCGCCGTCCGATCTGCGGACGTTGCCCTACCCGGACTGGGAGGCGACCTCCCTCTGCGCGTCCACCATCCAGTACCGGCGCGCCCCACACATCGACGGTCGCGGCCCAACTCGCGCGGTCGACTCGCGCTCGGCAGCACGCTCACGCGAAGCCGCACCGCAGGCGAGCACGCGGCGCAACCGCTGCCCCCCCGCTGCGTTGTCGCGCCGGCTACTTGGTCGGGCGGCCCGCGTTGGGGGCCGCGCCCTTGGCGGCCTTGTCCTTGGGCTTGGCGGCGCGGGCGGGCCTGGCCGCCGGATCGTCGCTGGCCTTGCGGCGCTTCGACGCGCGGCCCGGCTTGGCGCCGTCGTCGAGCGCGGCCGCGCGGCGCTCCGCCATGGTCACCTCCGCTTGCTTCTGGGTCTGCAGCCGCCGGATCGCGCGCAGGCGCAACGTGCGGTCGAGCTTGGGCTTGAACGACGCGTGCTCGGCCAGCTCGGGCGCATGACCCAGCCGCACCGCGGCGTCCTCCTTGAGGAGCAACGCGCGCACCTGATCCGGCGAGCTCAGCGATCGCAGCTTGGCGATCGTCGCCGGGTTGCGCAGCGCGCGCGCGAGCCGCCCGAGGATCGGCAGGTGCAGCCGGTCGTACTTGAGCCCCAGGAGGAAGAACAAGTACGTCGGGTTGCTGTCCGGCGCGCCGAACATGATGCCCTCCCACGACCGGCCGACGATCATGAATGGCCGCGCGATCTTGCCCTTGTCCTTGGCGCGCGTGTGGAGGAACGCCACGCCGCCTTCCATCGCCGTCGATGCGAGCGATTCGCGCTCGACGACCGCGCCCACGAACCACGGCTTGTCCGACAGCCAGCCATTGGTGTACGCGCGCGCCGCGAGCTCCTCGATCACGCCCACCGGCGTCCGGGCGCGCAGGTTGATGATGATCGCCTGGTCCGGGACCAGATCCTCGAGCGGCAGCTTCATGCCATCGGGCACGTCGGCGAAATTCTCGTCGTCGCCGACCAGCTGCTGCTCGATCCATTCGTCGATCGCGTTGCGCTTGAACCGCCACTGGCGATCGACCTGCAGCGACGGAATTTTGCCCTGCATGACGAGCTTCGACACGGTCGCCTCGTCGAGGTGCAGGTATGCCGCCAGCTCATGCATGGTCAGCAACTGCGCGTCGGTGCCTCGATTTTTAGCCATAGAGCCGGTCGCAGAGACCGGTGTCGTGGATTCTAGGGGTGGGGTGACGCCCGCGCAAAGCTCGGGCAGCGTAGAATTTCGGGATGCAAAGGCCGCGGTGGTCGCTCCGCCGAGCCCGGGCCCTCATCGGGACCAAGTTCCAGCTCATCGCGGGGCTGGTTGGCTTCGTGCTGGTCGCGTGGCTCGTCGAGCTCGTCGCCGGCATCCGCGCCATCAACCTGGGCACGATGCTGGCGGCGGTCATGGCCGCAATCCCCGCGGTCCTCTGGCTGGGTTTCTTCTATCTGATGGACCGTCACGAGCCCGAGCCCAAGCAGCTGGTCGCGGGCGTGTGCGTCCTGGGCGCGCTCATCGCCGGCCCGCTCGCCGACTTCGTGCAGGTCCAGGCCGCCCCGCCGGTCGCGCTCGCCGTCCCCGGCCTCTCGGCGTTCTCGCTCGATCGCATCGTGCACGCCGTGCTCGTCATCGGCCTCTCGCAAGAGATGTGCAAGTACGCGGTCGTTCGGTACACCATCTACATGTCGAGGGAGTTCGACGAGCCGATGGACGGCATCGTCTACATGATGGCCTGCGGCACGGGGTTCGCCGTCTGGGTCAACTACCACCGGCTCTCGGGACAGAACCACGAAGTCTATCTCTCCATCGGCGCGGCCCAGGCCGTCGTCACCACGCTCGCGCACGCTTCCTTCGCGGGCCTGCTCGGCTACGTCATGGGCCGTGCGAAGTTCTCGCGGCGCAGTGCCCCGATCCGCGGCCTCCTGATCTTGCTCGGCCTGCTCGGCGCCGCCGCGTTCAACGGCCAGTTCACCCTGGTCGAGAACTGGGTACTGCAGCACGGCCTCGCCCAGCACCCGTGGTACGGCGTCGGCTACGCCGCGCTCTGCGCCTCGGCGATGTTCGGGATCATCTGGCTCGTCTCGCGGCGCCTGCTCGCCATCTCGCCGTTCCGGGGGCCGGCGTGACCAGCGACAAGACCCCCAAACCCAAGCGGAAGCGGAAGACCCCGGTCGCCGGCACCCCCGAAGCCTCGCCCCCGATTCCGGCCGAACGCTCCGCCGCACCCGCGGCTCCGGCGACCGTATCCTCGACCGAACCGGCGACCGCAAACGAACCGGCGACGACGAAGGAACCGGCGACGGCAACGGAATCGGCGACCGCATCGGTGTCGGCTGAGGAGGCGGCAGGGGCGACGGGATCGGCGTCGGCGCCGGAATCAGCGTCGGCGCC
>DATIPJ010000774.1:0-9784 GCA_035472155.1 Kofleriaceae bacterium | reverse complement strand
CAGGCGGAACGCCAGCGCGGTGGACGCGCCGTGGGGGTGCTCGCGGGCCGTGACCGTGAGGCCCTCGGCATCGAACGGCACGCCGGGCACGACTGCCTCGACGTCGAACGCCGCCGAGAAGTTCTTGAGGGTCTGGAGCGGAGAGAAGTTCGGATCCATCTGGCCCTCGAGGATCGCCTCGAGGACCTCGGGCGAGCCGCCCGGGCCCCACACGGTGAACGAGTTGCCTTCGACGAACACCGGGGCGAAGAAACCCAGGCCCTGGATGTGATCCCAGTGGGTGTGCGAGAGGAGGATGGTCGCGCGGCCCCCGCCGGTGCCGAACGCACCGAATGCGCCGGAGATCAGCGCATTGCCCAGGTGCATGAGCCCGGTCCCCATGTCGATGATCACCAGCCCCCCGGCGCGGGTATGGACCGAGACGCACGCGGTGTTGCCGCCGTAGCGGATGGTGTCGGGGCCGGGCGCAGGGATCGAGCCGCGCACGCCCCAGAACCGGATCTTCATGGCCACCTCATGGATCGATCATCGTCGGGTCGGTGTTTCGTCGGTGGGTCATTCGAGGTCGATCTCGAGGCCCTCGTAAGCGCTGAGGACCTCGAACGGGTCGCCGCTGTCGCGACAGACCTTGCGGTAGCGCGCGAGGATCGCGTCGTTCTCGTCGTCGCTGCGCAGCGGTGCGTGGTGAAACAAGCACAGTCGCTTGACGGCCGCGTCGCGCGCGACCGCGATCGCGTCGTCGGGGTGCGAGTGTCCCCAGTGCGGCCGGAGGCGATACTCGGACAGCGTGAACTGGGTGTCGTAGATCAGCAGATCGGCTCCGCGGGCGAGCGCGATCACGCCGGCGCGCAACCGCGCGAGCTCGGCCGCGGTGTCGGGCGACAGCGGCTGGTCGAGCGACGGTGGCTGGACGACGAACTCGCGGCCGAGCAGGAGGTCGGTGAACGGCGCCGTATCGGAGCAATACACGACCGCCGCGCGGTCGACCTCGATGCGGTAGGCGAGCGCGATCCACGGGTGGTTGAGCCGCGTCGAGGTGATCTTCGCGCGGCCGAGCTCGAACGGTGCGTCCTCGACGAGCGCGTGAAACGACATGTCCGCGTGCATCGCCGACAGCGGGACCGGAAAGTACGGCGCGCCATGCTGCTGCGAGAACACGGCTGCGAGGTGGGTATCGCGTTGCCGCGCGAAGATGTCGATCCGATTGCCGGCGCGGTACAGCGGCGAGAAGAACGGCAGCCCCTGCACGTGGTCCCAGTGGGTATGGCTGATCAGGATCGCCGCCTGACCGCGCCCGTCGCGGAACGACTCCTCCATGAGCGCCTTGCCGAGGCGGCGAAGCCCCGTACCCGCATCGATGATGATCGGCGACCCGCCGCGCGGCCGCACCTCGACACACGATGTGTTGCCGCCGTACCGGCTGGTGGCACGCCCGGGTACGGGGATCGATCCGCGGACTCCCCAGAACCTGACCTTCATCGGATGGACGCGCCGGCGCGTGGACGTCGAACGTAGCGCCCTCGGCGGCTTCCGGCTAGAAGAGCTTGCGCGAATCGAGCAGGATGGTCACGGGGCCGTCGTTGATCAGCTCCACCGCCATATCGGCGGCAAATTCGCCGGCTTGTACGTCGGGGACCCCCGCCATTCGGAGCGCGCCGAGGGATTGTTCGTAGAGGCGCCTGGCAGCGTCGGGCTCGAGCGCGCCGGTGAACGCGGGCCGCCGGCCCTGCCGCGCATCGCCGTAGAGCGTGAACTGCGAGACGACGAGCACGCCACCGCCGACGTCGAGCACGCTGCGGTTCATCTTGCCCGCGTCGTCCGCGAAGATCCGTAGATGGGCGATCTTGTCGACGATGTACGCCAGGTCGGCCTGGGTGTCGCCCTGCCCGGCGCCGAGCAGCACCAGGAGCCCCTGGTCGATCGAGCCGGTGACGCGACCGTCGACGGTGACCTTGGCGCGAACCACGCGCTGCACGACCGCACGCATGACCCGGTTGTCGCCCGCCGCGCGGCCGATTTCAAACGCTTGATCGCGTTCTCGATCGCGTTCTCGACCGCGTTCTCGACCGAGGCTTGCGAGGCTTCTGCGGATGTGGCTTGCAGGCCCTGGATGGCCACGTAACAGTGCACGCCATGCACATCGTGGTCACGGGCGCGGCCGGGTTCATCGGGTCGCACACCTGCGAACGGCTGATCGCCGCCGGGCACCGCGTCACCGGGATCGATGCATTTGATTCCTACCTCTATCCCGCGGAGATCAAGCGCGCGGTCGCGGCCGAGCTCGCCGCGCTGCCGAGCTTCGAGCTCGTGGAGGGCGACATCTGCGACCGCGCAGCGATCGCGCGCGTGATCGATGACAGCGTCGACGTCGTGTGCCACCTCGCCGCGCTCGCCGGCGTCCGGCCGTCGCTCGACGAGCCACTGCGCTACCTGCGCACCAACATCGAGGGCACCGGGGTGATCCTCGAGCGCATGCGCGCGGTGGGCCGGCAACGGCTCGTGTTCGCGTCGTCGAGCTCGGTCTACGGTGCGAAGCCCGGCGCGGACCTGCGGCAGATCGCTGCGTTTCGCGAGGACGAGCCCTGCCTGACCCCGGCGTCCCCGTATGCGGCGACCAAGCGCATGAACGAGCTGCAGCTCTCGGCGTATCGCGACCTGTTCGGGCTGGGCGTGTTCGCGCTCCGGTTCTTCACGGTCTATGGCCCGCGCCAGCGCCCGGAGATGGCGATCGCGAAGTTCACGGCGGCGATCGCGCGGGGCCTCCCCGTGACGCTGTTCGGCGACGGCACGTCGAGACGCGACTACACGTACATCGACGATATCGTCAGCGGCACGGTCGCCGCGATCGAGGCGGTCGCGCCCGGGCGCTACGAGATCATCAACCTCGGCGGCACGCACACGATCTCGCTCCGCGAGCTGGTCGAGCTCCTCGAGCGGGTGATCGGCAAGCCCGCCGCGATCGACTGGCAGCCGATGCAGGCGGGCGACGTACCGGTGACCTACGCCAGCGTCGAGCGCGCGCAGTCGCTGCTGGGCTACCAGCCGACGACCCGGCCGGAGGTCGGCCTGGCCCGGTACTGGGAATGGGTCCAGCGCCGCAGCCGCGGATGAAGCACCGGATTGCCTCACGTTTCTCCAGGCCAAGCCAGGCAACCCCGCGAGGTTGCCTCGGGTCAGAACCGCGTTAGGATGCCGGCGCTCATGCGCTACCGCTTCGTTCTGGTTTCGAGCCTGCTCGCCGTGCTCTCCGTGGTCGGGGCCTGTGGCAAGGAGATCGGTGACGCGTGCGTCATCAGCACCGACTGCGACCCCAACGGCGCGCGCCTGTGCGATCCGGCGTCGATCGGGGGCTACTGTACGATCCAGGGTTGCGACGTCTCGACCTGCCCGGGCGAGTCCGTGTGCGTCCGGTTCTTCACAGGCAGCTTCTCGAACAAGGACTGCGACCACACCGACCCGGGCGACGCGTGCTCGTTCGACGAGCTGTGCGCGCTCGACGACCACTGCGTGGCGCGCTCGTCCGAGGTCCGGTTCTGCATGCGTAAGTGCGGCTCGAGCGGCGACTGCCGCGGCGACGAGAACGACGACGGCAAGAGCGACTACGAGTGCCGCGATCTCGACAAGATGAAGCTGCACGGAGGCGAGCCGGTGCTCGATCCGGGCGCGGTCGTGGACGAGCGCTCGCCCAAGTTCTGCGCGGCATCGCCACCCTGATCGGCTGATCGAGATACCCTGACGCGGTGTCGATCGGCGCGTTTCTGTTGCGTCGCCTCGGCTCGGGCGCCCTGGCGATCCTGGGCGTGTCGATCCTGACGTTCGCGTTCCTGCACCTGGTACCCGGCGATCCGGTCGACCACCTGGCCGGCGGCGATGCGCCGCCCGGGGCGCGCAAGAAGATCGAGCAATGCATGGGCCTGGACCAGCCGCTGCCGGTCCAGTTCGGGCGCTTCCTGGGCCACGTCGTCGACGGCACGCTCGGCAACCAGTGCCGCAACGGCGACCCGAGCGGCCCGACCGTCGCGCACCGCATCGCCGAGGTCATGCCGCACACGATCGCCCTCGCGGTGTGCGGCATGCTGGTGGCGATCGCGCTCGCGCTGCCGCTCGGCATGATCGCGGCGATCCGGCGCGGCACCTGGATCGATACCCTGGCGACCACGATCTCGCTCTCGGGCATCTCGATCCCGCAGATGATGTTCGCGCCGCTGCTCATCCTGTGGGGCTTCATCACGCTGGGCTGGTTCCCGGGCCCCACGGAGGTCGGCCCACTGGCGATCGTCCTGCCGTCGCTGGCGGTCGGCACGCACCTGATGGCGATGCTGGCCCGCATGACGCGCTCGTCGATGGTCGAGGTGCTCGGCGAGGACTTCGTGCGCACCGCGCGCGCCAAGGGGCTCGCCGAGGGCCGCGTGGTGTTCCTCCACGTGCTGCGCAACGCGATCCTGCCGGTGCTCACCGTCGCGGGCCTGCAGTTCGGGTCGCTGCTCTCGGGCGCGATCATCATCGAGAACGTGTTCGCGCGGCCGGGGCTGGGCGCGACCCTCGTCGACGCCATCAAGGAGCGCAACTACCCGGTGGTCCAGGGCTCGGTGCTGGTGATCGCGGCGATCTACGTGGTCGTCAACCTGCTGGTCGACCTCAGCTACGGGCTGTCCGACCCGAGGATCCGCCGGGCATGACGCGCGCGCGGCTCTCGCCCAGCGCCTGGGTCGGCCTCGCGATGCTCACGGTCTACGTCGTCGCCGGCGTGCTCGGGCCGATCCTCGCACCGTACGACCTCGGGCGCTCGCACGTCGAGCTTTCGCACCAGTTCGAGGGCAGCTCCGCCGCGCACTGGCTCGGTACCGACGCCAGCGGCCGCGACACGCTGAGCCAGCTCTTGTGGGGCGCGCGCTCGGCGCTCGAGCTGTCGATCATCGTCGTGGCGATCTCCTCGGCGCTCGGGCTGGCGATCGGCACGATCGCGGGCTGGTACGGCGGCGCCGTCGACGAGGTCGTCATGCGCCTGGTCGACGTCCTGATGGCGTTTCCGGGCATCCTGCTCAACATCGCCATCGTGGCCACCGTGGCGCACCCGGGCGTGCCGCTCACCGTCGCGGCGCTGTGCGCCAACGGCTGGGTCGGCTATGCGCGCGTCGCGCGGGGGCAGGTGCTCGCGCTGCGCGAGCGCGACTATGTCGCCGCGGCGGTCGCCCTCGGCGCCTCGAACCGGCGCGTGATGCTGCGCCACCTCGTGCCCAACCTCATGGCACCGGCGATGGTGCAGATGTCGTTCGGCCTGGGCAGCGTGATCCTGATCGAGGCCTCGCTGTCGTTTCTCGGCATCGGGCCGCAGCTCGACTACACCTGGGGCGCGATGCTCGACCAGGCGCGCAACTTTCTGTGGAACACCCAGTGGGTGAAGGTCTACGCGGTCGTTCCCGGCCTGGCGATCACGTGGGTGGTCCTCGGCGCGAACCTGCTCGGCGATGGCCTGCGCGACCGGCTCGATCCGCGGCAGCGGGGGAGGATGTGATGGCGCTGCGGGTGCGCGTGTGCTCGCTCGACGACATCGCCGACGGCGAGCTGCGCGCCTTCCCGGTGCACGGGGTCACCTGGCCGGTCATCGTGACCCGGGTCGACGGCGCGCTGGTCGCGGTGCCGGGCGTCTGTCCGCACGAAGATGTGCCGCTGGCGACCGGGGAATTGCGCGACGGGACGATCATCTGCGCGGGCCATGGCTATGCGTTCGACCTCGCGACCGGGCACTGCACCCACGATGCGTCGCTCGAGCTCCGGCGCTATCCGATCACCCTCGTCGACCGCGACGTCTGGGTCGATCTGCTGTGACGGTCACGCGATCGAGTCGAGGTCCGAGTCGCCGCCGTTGTAGTACCAGCGGTCGGGGTCGAGGAACCGCCGGTCGCCGTGGCGCGGCACCATGACCAGGAACGGCTTCCTGTCGCGCTCGGTGAATGCCGACCGCCACATGCAGCGGCGGCGGCCGTCGGGCGCGAACAGCTTGATATCGACCGCGAGCGCCGAGGTCTGCGCGCCGGCGTGGCGCACGATCGCCCGGAGCGCGGTGTGCCAGGCGCCCGGGACCGTGACGAGGTCGACGATCCACAGCGTCGCACCGCCATGGATCGTCTCGAGCGCGCACATGCCGATCGGGCGGCCGCGCCGGACGATCACGAACGCGCGCTGGCACCGGGCGGGCGACTCGAGGAACCGCCAGGCATAGAACGCCGAGTCGCGCACCGCGGCGAGCCGCAGCTCGCGGCGGGCCTGGGCCCAGACCTCGTCGACCCGCTCGTCGCCACGCACCATGGGCTCGAGGTTCGCCGCGCAGCCGAGCGTGCCGATCGGGAGCGCTCGGACGAGCGGCGCGCGTAGCCCGAGGGCCGCCATCCGAAGCGGCCGGACCCAGCGCGCGACGTGGCCGATCTCACGCGATCCGCCGTGCTTGAGCGGCGACAGGTTCATCGCCCCGGGCGCGCCGTACATGCAGCCGATGCCAGACGCTGCCATCGCGGTGCGCGACGCCTCGTGCAGCTGCCCGCCCAGGCCCATGCGCCGGTACGCCGGCCGGACATAGCCATCCCCGCCGAGCGCCGCCCCCACGACCTGGCCGTCGAGCCAGAGCCGGAACGGAAAGAACGACGTGCAGCCCGCGATCGCGTCCCCCCGGTGTGCGATCCATGTCAGCGCCCGGCCCCCGGGGTTCGACTCGTACAGCCACCGCCACCGGGCATCGGCGTCGATCCCGGGGATCATCTCGCGGATCATGGCGATGATCTCGGGGCGATCCACGGGCGTCGCAGCGCGCACGTCGAACATCCGCGCGAGACAGTACCCCATCGCTCCACGCCGTGTTCGCCCCCGACCGACGCCTGGGCGCACACTCACGAGGTTCTCGCGTCGACGAGGCGCCCTGCCTCGCGGCCGTGTCGTCGAGCGTGAGCCCGACAGGCGCTCCGCCTTTCGCTGACTGCTCGACGCGCAGGCACGCGAGACGGCCGGTCGGTCGTGCGGACGCTGGTCGGCTGGCCAGTGGGTTCGCCCCAGGTCTGCAGCCGAGGCTCATCGGCCTCGCTGCGACGGAAGCGCGTCGCACTGTTTCAGGCTCGCCCGCGCCGCGGGGTTCGCGCTAGTGTCCGCTGTGATGGCGACCAAGGATCGGGACACTGCGTTCTTCGGCCACCCGGTTGGCCTCCGCACGCTGTTCTTCACCGAGATGTGGGAGCGCTTCTCGTACTACGGGATGCGCGCGTTCCTGATGCTCTACATGATCGGGAGTATCGCGGTCGGCGGGCGCGGCATGACGGTCACGAGCGCCGGCCTCGTCATGGCGCTGTTCCTGTCGTCGGTGTATCTGCTGTCACTGCCCGGCGGCTGGATCGCCGACCGCTTCGTCGGCCAGCGCGCGGCCGTGATGATCGGCGGCGTCGGGATCGCCGGCGGGAACGCCCTGCTCGCGCTGCCGGCCGATGCGCTGTTCTACCCGGGCCTGACGCTGATCGCGCTCGGCACCGGGCTGCTCAAGCCGAACGTCTCCACGATCGTCGGACAGCTCTACGACGCCAAGGACATCCGGCGCGACAGCGGCTACACGATCTACTACATGGGCATCAACGTCGGCGCGATGATCGCGCCGATCGTGTGCGGCTACTTCGCCCAAGGCGAGAGCTTCCAGGGCTTCCTGTCATCGCACGGCATCGACCCGAGGTGGTGCTGGCACTTCGGGTTCGCGGCGTCGGCGGTGGGCATGGTCGCCGGTCTCATCCAGTACGGCCTCTCGCAGCGCTCGCTCGACGAGGCCGGCAAGCACCCCCATATTCCAAGCGATCCGGCCCGCGCGTCGCGCGATCGCAAGGTCCTCACCGGCATCATCGGTGCGCTCGGCGTGGTGGTCGTGGCGTTCGTGCTGGCGTCGCTGAGCGACTCGGTCACCGTTTCGGCGACGACGATCACCGACATCTTCGGCGTCGGCCTCGCGATCGGATCGATCGTCCTGTTCTACGGCCTGCTCAGCTCGGCGCGCGACGCCAGCGAGCGCCGTCGCGTGATCGCCATGATCCCGCTCTTCGTCGGCTCGATCGCCTTCTTCGGCATCTTCGAGCAGGCGAGCACGACGCTCTCGGTGTTCGCCGAGAAGCTCACGGATCGGCAGCTCCTGGGCGTCAACATCCCGGCCAGCTACTACCAGTCGGTCAACAGCATCTTCATCATCGCGCTCGCCCCGGTGTTTGCCTGGATGTGGCTGCGGCTCGCGCGCGCCAACAAGGAGCCGTCGAGCGTGATGAAGTTCTCGATCGGCATGGCGCTGGTGGCGCTGTCGTTCGTCGTGATGCTGCCGACGCTGCCCTCGGTGATGCACGGCGGGACGACCAGCGGCGGCTACCTGATCCTCCTCTACTTCCTCTACACCTGCGCCGAGCTGTGCATCTCGCCGGTCGGCCTCTCGTCGATGTCCAAGCTGGCGCCGGCGCGGCTCGCCGGCATGGTGATGGGCACCTGGTTCCTGGGCGCCGCCAATGGCAACTACCTCGCTGGTCGCGCCGCCGGGTTCTCCGAGCAGCGCGGCTTCGCGTTCCTGTTCTATTTCCTCATCATCTCGGCCCTCGTGGTCTCGGCCGCGCTGTTCTTCGTGGCCCCGAGGATCCGCCGCATGATGGAGAGCGAGGCCGCGTCGAGTGAGCCAGATAAGCCGGAGAAGAGTGAGCCCGAGCCCCTTGCGAAGGCGCGCGTCGTCAAGTCGGGCGACGCTTAGCGCGTCCCTCGCCGCCGCCTCGCCGCAGCGGCGCTCGCCACGCCGCGCTCGCCACGCCGCCGCGGTGCTGCGCGGTGCGTGTTCGCGCGGAGAACGCGGACACGCTTCGCGCGCGAGCGCAGGTCTGGGTCCTCGCTCGTCCGCCGACCACCGTATCGAGATTTGATGTCGGCGCCATTGCCACGACCGGCTGACGATTCACCGCCCGGCCGTGGTAGCTATCTCGCTCGGTACCCAGCCTGCGTCGCGCTGCTTCGCGTTGACGTTCCCGCGCGGTCAGATCGTTGGCCAGCGGGCGAAGTGAACGCGGTCTGCTGCCGGCAGGTGCGCGAGGATCCAGTCCCAGGTCGCCTCGGGGACGAGGACCAGCCCGTTGGGGTGGCGCGGATGGAGGCCAATCGGTGGCGAGAGAGACGGCTCGGCGCGGGCGGCCGTCAGGGTGCGATCGAGCGCCGAGCCCTCGCCGATGAAGTGTAGCGGCAAGAGGCGCATGCGCTGATCGCGTGGAATGCGCTCGGGACGGATCGCGATCGGCGCGCGCGTGTACCAGGCGACCATGAAGGCGATGTGGCGCTCGGGGATGATCAGCGTCGCGCCCGCAGGGACGTGCCCGGCCAGCGCCTGCGCGGCGGCGACCAGCGCCGGGTGTGTGAGCACCTGGCCTTCAACCCGATCGTCAGGTGGCCGGAGGAGCACGATCGCAAGGGCGGCGGCCGCGAGTAGCCGGTCCCGGCGCCAGGCGAGAGGCAGCACGGCACGGACCGCGATCGCGGCGGAGAGGGCTGCAGGAACGAAGGCGGCGATGCGCAGGCGGAAGCCCAGCCCCTGGCGGTCGGCCACGGCGAGAAATGGCAGCCCGATGGCGATCGCCAGGAGCAGGATGGGCCAGGACGCCTCGGCGACCATCGTCGACCGCGGCGCTATGCGGTCGGCTCGCTGGGGGTCGGCTCGCTGGGGGTCGGCGGAACCTTCATGCGGTTGACGGGCGGCGGCGCGAAGGGCGAGCCAGAGGGCGGTGAGGGCGACGGTGAG
>DATIPJ010000773.1:0-4339 GCA_035472155.1 Kofleriaceae bacterium | reverse complement strand
CCGATGAAGGGCTCTGCGATCGCAGCTCCACCGAGCAGCGAGCTTCCGAGGACGACGGGGGCAAGGAAACGGGGCTTCATCTCGGGGCCTCCAAACGGGGGGATGACGGCGCTGTCGTTTGCAGCCGTCATGCCGGGATGTCACGTTCGTTACATCGAATATATTCGATTGGTTAGACTTGTCGGGATCCGCCGCCACTGGTGGGGCTAGTGCCCCCTCCTGGGACTGCCTTCCCCGGGCGACACGCTTGGAGACTTTTCCCCCAGCACCGTGGACTCCGAACCTCGGTCACATCGGGTTACATCGCTCCACGTCTCGACTATCGTCACGGGCGCCTCGCTTGCAGAAGGCTCGCTGATGAACCGCCGGATCGCGCTTGTTGGTGGAGTCGCCGCAGTCGCGCTCGGCGCGTACTGGTGGCTCCATCGCGAGCCGGTAACAGCGCCGGCCGCCGCGAGCCGATCCGCCAAGGTCGACGTGCGCGCAGTCAAGCCCGCCGCCCCCGGGCGACCCACCGCCGAGAAGCCGCGCATGGTCATGACCGAGAGCGGCCTGCGCCCGCAGACGACGCGCAAGGAGCCGCGCACCTGGGTCGACCCGGTGAGCGGCGCGGTGAACCGCGAGATCCTCGACGCGGTCCCCGATCCCGCGGCGGCCGCTGCCGTGGAGCTCAAGTACCGCAAGTCTCGCCTGCGGATGACGCTCGCCGATGCTGCCGCGCAATGCTGGGGCGGCGGCGACTCCAAGGAATCGATCGAGCTCGAGTACACGCTGGTCGTCGAAAAAGAGGTCATCCGCGCCGACAACGTCCGGATCAAGGAGAGCAGCGTCGCCGATCCGACCGTCGCGCGCTGCATCGTCGATTCGGTACGCGACATGCGCACACTGGGCGACAAGATCCCCGACATGCGCGAGGAGCAGGGCCTCGTCATGTCGCTGCACGATCTCTATGATCGCAATCAGCGCGAGGCCAAGGGCAACGCCAAGCGCGACGACAAGCTCGAGCCGTTCGATCGCCCGACCGCGCAGCCGCCGTCGAACTAGGATTTGCTCGCCTGCTTGAGCGGCTGCCAGTCGCGCTTGAAGATCGGTAGCGGCACCACCGGCGGCACGTGGCCCTTGGTGTAGAGATGCAGCGCGGTCGCCGCGCGGTCGTCCTTGCCGAGGAGCATCGTGCCCGAGGCCTGCGCGTTGACCCCGATCTCGAGGTCGGTGACGTAGGCCTCGTCGAGCCGCTCGCGCCGCTGCTGACTGATGTCCTTCGAGAACACGAGGTCGCCGGCGACGGGCTTGATCTTGACGCCGCGCGACTCGAGCAGCTTCATCAGGTTCCAGCGCTCGTTGTTGACGCGCCCGACCGCGCCGAGCTCGTTGCGCTTGACCACCATCGCCAGCTTGTCGTCGACGTAGACCCGGAAGCCGCCGCGCTCGGGCGAGCCGTGGTACGGCACGCCCATCACCTCCTCGCCGTCGATGAACGGGTTGTTGTGGCGATCGAGGGTGATCGGTGGCTTGGTGATGAACACCGACACCACCGCATACCGATCGTACGAGGTGTTGGTCTTCATGTTGGCCGGCCAGTAGAACCGCGTCTTCGACAGGTCATTGCCGGTCAGATCGAACGTGATCCCGTCGGCGAACTTGCGCAGCTGCTCGCCGGAGATCGCGACGTACCCGGTGCCGTGCAGATAGAGGATCTTGATCTTCGCGACGTCGACGCCGATCAGCTTCAGATAATCGACGAGCCGCCAGCGCAGCACCTGGATTTTCTTCTCGTGCGGCGGCGGATCGCTCGGCGTGAAGTCGAGGCTCTCGACGTCGTCCTTCCACGCGACCGGTAGATCGGCCGGCAGCTCGGCGAACAGCATCGCGCCCTTGGGCACGCCGTCGACGTAGACCCAGGTCTCCTTGAACGCGGCAAAGTTGCGTCCGCCCTCCTCGGCCTCCTGCCACTTGTCGCCGTGGATCACCGGCTTGGCGCCCGATCCCGCCGCGACATCGATCGTTCCCGGAACGGGAGTTGCGCTCGTATCGGGGGGTGCCGCCTGGGGGGCCGAGGACCCTGTCTCCGCGGCGACTGACCCCGGCTCGGCCTTCGTGCTGTTCGAAGCTGGCTCGGGTGTTCGCGTGGCATTCTTGCAGGCTGCGATCGCGAGCACGCACGCGATGCACCAGCGCGACGTCATTTCGAGACAGTACGTGACGCATCGATGTTACGCCAATGGGCGCGTTCTCCGCGGTGGTGGGGTCGCGGGTCCCAGGGCCTTCTCCGCGGGCTCCTCGATCGCGCCCGGGGCCCGGCCGATTGTGCCCCGGCGCAATCATTGCTAGCAGTCGCCGCATGAATCGTACGCTCGCATCGTTGTTCGCCGTCACGCTCAGCCTCGTCGGGTGCAGCGTGGGTGGCGACGACGGCGGCATGATGACGCCACCGCCGGCGGACGCGGAGGCAGACGTGGCGGCGGAGCTGAAGAGCCTGTGCACCGCGCAGCTCACGGTGACCGGCACGTTCACCGCCGCGGCGACGCTCGATCCCGCGGGCGGCTGCCAGCCGCAGGGCACGTGGGCCGTGACTGCGACCGTTTCGGACATGGGCACCTGCGCCAACGTGCCGCTCAAGCCCGACTACAGCTACACGATGACCGGCACCGGGCGCGACGCGAAGATCGCCTACAGCAAGGCAAGCAACGAGGAGTTCGTGGGCGCGGTCAGCGCGAGCGGCAGCGGCGGCTGCGCAGGATCGTTCGACCACGTCCAGCCCGACAGCGGCAGCTTCGATCAGGTGCAGCTCCATGGCTTTCTGCCCAAGGTGCCCGCGGCCGATCTGACCGAGCTGCCGATCACCGGCACCGGCGAGTTCAATCTCTGGACGCAGCACCCGTGAGCCCGCCAGGGCCGTGATGCGCCTCACCGGCCACTGCGTTATGGTGCGTCGATGAGCAAGCTCGTGTCGGGCGACGGCCGCACGCACATCCAGTCGCGGCTGATGCGCGAGTCGCTGCAGAACCGCGGCGTCGTCTCGCAGACCGAGAGCGACCGCGATCTGCAGGTGTTTCCCGACGTGACGCTGGTATCGATCGGCGGGCAGAGCATCTTCGATCGCGGCAAGGGCGGGATCCTGCCGCTGGTCGAGGAGATCGTGCAGCTCAAGCGCGACAAGGGCCTCAAGATGGTGATCGGCGTCGGCGGCGGCACGCGCGTGCGTCACACGATCTCGATCGCGGTCGACCTCGGCCTGCCGGTCGGCGGGATGGCGCAGCTGGTCGGTGCGATGGAGGAGCTCAACGCGATCCTGCTCAACACGCTGCTCGCGCCGCACGGCTCGATGCCGATGCAGCGCGATCACTTCTGGGATCTGCCGCTGTACTTCGACGCGGGCATCACGCCGATCGCGATCTCGGTGCCGCCGTACCACTTCTGGGAGCCGCCTCCGATCGAGGGCCACATCCCGATGCACGGATCGGACTTCGGGCTCTATCAGCTCGCCGAGGTGCTGGGCATGAAGCAGGTCATCTACATCAAGGACGAGGACGGCCTCTACGACAAGGACCCGAAGAAGCACGCCGACGCCAAGCGGTTCGGCAAGATCACGCTCGAGGAGCTCTTGCCCCAGCTCCCCGAGGACAACATCCTCGACCGCGAGCTGTACCACGCGTGGTCGCAGGCCAAGAACCTGAAGCGGATCTCGATCATCAATGGCCTCAAGTTCGGCCAGCTCACGCGCGCGATGCGCGGCGAGGATGTCGGCACCGTGATCGTGAAGGCGCCCGCGCCATGACCGAGCGGCGAACGATCGAATCGGCGCTCTCGGGCTCGACGATGACCGGCCCGGGCGACCGCCTCGACTACCGGCCGACCGCCGTCATGCCCGACGTCAAGGTCGTGAAGATCGGCGGCCAGAGCATCCTCGACCGCGGGCGCGCCGCGCTGTTCCCGATCCTCGACGAGATCGTCGCAGCGCGCCAGCTGGGCATCCAGATCGTGCTGCTGACCGGCGGCGGCACGCGCGCCCGCCATATCTACTCGATCGCCTCCGAGCTCGAGATCCCCACCGGCGTGGTCGCCACCCTGGGCAAGTACATCCCGATGCAGAACGCGCGGATGCTGCAGATGCTGCTCGCCAAGCACGGCGGCATCTTCATGCTCCCCGACGACTTCGAGAAGCTGCCGCTGTACTTGCAAATGGGTTGCATTCCGATCATGAGCGGCATGCCGCCGTTCGGCTACTGGGAGAAGCGCGAGGAGGGCAGCCGGATCCCGCAGCACCGCACCGACGCCGGCGTGTTCCTGTCGGCCGAGTTCCTCGGCGCCCGCCGCGCCCTGTTCATCAAGGACGAGG
>DATIPJ010000772.1:0-22016 GCA_035472155.1 Kofleriaceae bacterium | reverse complement strand
GCACCGCGCGCGACAGGTCGGCGACGTCGAGGTACAGCCGGCGCTGGATCCCGGCGTCGAGCACGTCGGGCGCGACCGCGCGGTAGGCGTCGATCAGATCGGCCTCGCGGCCGAGCTCGCCGGCGAGCCGCTCGGTCTCGGTGATCACGCGCGCGAGGTCGGGCTCGGCGGCGGCGTACGACAGCGCGAGCAGCTGGGCCTCGAACGCGCCCGGCACGTCGCCGAGCCGCAGCTCGCGCAGTCGCACGACGTCGCCGTAGGCGCGCAGCTTCTCTCGGGGGTCGTCGGCCCAGTCGGCCGAGCGCAGCTGGAGCTGG
Organism: Kofleriaceae bacterium; assembly: GCA_035472155.1. Taxonomy (GTDB): domain Bacteria; phylum Myxococcota_A; class Polyangia; order Haliangiales; family Haliangiaceae; genus JABFXX01. Next base: position 21,699 of record DATIPJ010000772.1, on the reverse strand, counting down.
GCGAGCCGGTCGTACTGGCCGGTCGCGTCGTAGACCGGCCGCAGGATCGCCGCCGCGGTGGCGCGCAGCTCGGCGTCGCCGACCGCGGCCTCGACGGCGGCGACCGCCACCGGGTGCTGCGGCTCGGTGTCGAGCACGCTCGACCAGCGCTCGAGCGCGTCGACCGGGCGGCCGAGCGGCCCCGAGAGCAGGCGCGCGATCTCGACGTGGCGCTCGGTGCGGCCCCGCGAGCTCTCATCGAGCTGGGCCTGGCGCTCGAGCACGTCGAGCAGGTCGGCGTGGCGGGTCGCCTCGCGGTACAGCCGGGCGAGCTCGTCGAGGGCGCGCGCATCGCCCGCGTCGCGGTCGAGGATCTCGAGGTGCGCGGCGATCGCCTCGTCGCCCTCCTCGAGCATGACCTCGTGGATCTCCGCGATCCGCGCCAGCAGCTGGCGCGCGGCCGCATCGTCGGCGTGATCGAGCTTGCGGCGCAGGATGTCGATCAGCTCGCGCCACGCCTCGGCGGCCTGGTAGAGGCGCTCCAGGGCGCCGAGCGCGCCGGCATCGATCGGATGCTCGGAGAGCACGTCGCGCCAGGTCGCGATCGCGGCTGCGCGGTCGGCCAGCTGATTCTCCTCGAGCATGGCGACGCGCGCCAGGAGGTTGCGGCGCTCGCCGGCCTCCTCGGCCCACTCGGCCTGCTTGCGCACGACGGCGCGCAGCTCGGGCCAGCTGTGCGACGCCTCGTAGAGCCGCGCGAGCGCGGCGCCGGCGCGCCGCATGAGCGCCAGGTTCGACGGATCGGTCTCGATCAGCCGGCGATAGGCGGCGATCGCCTTGGCCGCATCGCCCAGATCGGTGTCGTAGTACGCCGCGAGCTCGCCGAGCAGCGCACCGCGGGTCACCACGTCACCCGGCGGCGCCGCCTGGGCCGCCGCCTCGAGCGCGGCGGTCGCCTCGGGCCAGCGCCCGAGCTGGCGCGCCAGCCGGGCGAGCTCCACCCGGGCGCGCTCGTGCGTCGGATCGAGCGCCAGCACCTCGATCCACGCGTCGAACGCGTTGCGCGGCGCTGATAGCTCGGCCTCCTCGATCGCCGCGATCCGCGAGAGCAGCTCGACCGCCTCGGTGCCGGTGACCAGCCGGCGCTGCGCGCGCAGCACACCGACCAGGTCCTTCCACAGCTTGTCCTGCTCGTAGAGCGGCTCGAGCAGGCGCGCGATCCGCATCGTGACCTCGGGGCCTGCGGATCGGCCGAGCAGCTCCTCGAGCAGCTCGCGCGCGTCGGCATGGCCGCGCTGGCGCCCGATCACCTCCTCGAGCAGATCGACCGCGCGCATCGGCTGATCGAGCTGGTGCGCGAACAGATCGGCGCGCCGGTACGCCAGCTCGGTGCGCTCGCGCGGCTGGGTCGCGACGTCGACCTGGCGGGCGAGCAGCTCCTCGAGGTCCTGCCAGCGGCCGCCCGCGCCGTACAACCGGTCGAGCGCGATGTACGACGGCACGTGGCCCGCATCGAGGTCGAGCACGCGGCGGTGCGCCGCGATCGCGCGCTCGGGCTCGACCAGCACTTCCTCCTCGAGCGCGGCCAGCTCGAGCAGCACGGCGAGGCGCAGCCGGTCGTCGCGCACGACCTCGGCGCGGCGCTCGAGCAGCGCGCGCAGATCGGGCCAGCGCTGCGCCTGACGGAACGCCTGGGTGAGCGCGTCGAACGCATCGGGCGCGGTGGGCTCGACCTCGAGCACCACGAACCACGCGCGCTCGGCAGCCTGGCGATCGCCGAGTCGGTTGCCGGCGAGCTGCGCGAGCTCGGTGGCGACGGCGCGGACCTGCGTCGTGGGTGCGCGGCCCGCGTCGGCTGGCTTCGCGCGAAGCGCCGCCAGCGCCGCGTCGAGCACCCGCGCCCACTCGCCGTCGCGCCCGAGCTGGCCCGCGAGCTCGCCGAGCGCCGCGCGCACCGCCGGATCGCCCGGATCGGCAGCGACCACGCGCAGGCCGGCGGTCCACGCCGCCGCAGGATCGCCGAGCTCGCCGTGGTAGAGCCGCATCAGCCGGCGATCGATGTCGAGTCGCTCGGCGGCGCCGGTCGCGTCGCCGGCGCGGATCACCTCGAGCGCGGCGGTCTCCTGCGCGATCGCGCCGGCGGCCTCGAGATAGGGCAGCACCAGCCGCGCGGCGGCGATCCGCTGCACCGGGGCGATCGACTCCGCACTCCCGATCGACTCGCCTGAGCTCGCGCCCTGCGCGGCCGTCGCGCCGGGCAGCACCAGCCGCACGATCGCGGCCACGGCCGCCGGCCGCACATGCGCCGGCACGCCGACGGTCAGCGCGTCGCGGAAGTGGGCGAGCGCGCGCCCCGGCCGCTCGAGGCTGGTCTCCTCCAGGCTGCCGAGCCGCATGATCAGATCGAAGCGCGCCTGCGCGGCGGGCCACGGCGTGGCGGCCAGCGCGTCGCGGAACGCCGCCAGCGCCCGCCCCGGCCGCTCCAGGCTGGTCTCCTCGAGCACGCCGATCCGCATCAGCAGCTGGAACCGCGCGCTGCCCGGGAACCGGCCCGGACCGCCCGAGGCGTCGCGCGGGCCCTCCGGGGTCTGCGCGAGCTCCTGGCTCAGCACGTCGACCAGCGACTCCCAGTCGCCGCGCGCCTCCTCGATCCGGGCCAGCGCGCGCAGCGCGCGGAGCTGACCGGGCAGCGCGGCGAGCGCCTCGTGGTAGGTCGCCGCGGCGCCGTCGAGGTCGACCAGCTTCTCCTCCTGCAGCGACGCGATCTCGATCAGGAGCGACGCCCGCTCGGTCGCATCTTTCTCGCGCGCCGCGCGCCGGCGATACGACGCCAGCAGCTCGGGCCAGTCGTGGAGCTGGATCGCCAGCTCTTCGAGGTGCTGCTCGGCCTCGCGGTCGTCGGGCGCGAGCCCCAGCACCTGGCGGTGATAGCCCCGCGCGCGCTCGGGGTCGCCGAGCCGCCGGCTCGCGAGCCGCGCCAGCTCGCGCACCAGCCGGAGCTTCATCGCCTCGGGCAGCTGCTTGCCCGGCGCGAGCTGGCTCTCGAACGCGGTCGCGACCTCGCGCCACTGATCGGGCTCGTTGGCCAGCCGCAGCACGTCGGCGTAGAGCGCATCACTGGTCGGATCGAGGTCGAACGCGCGCAACGTCCAGGTGAACGCCAGCGTCCGCGACGCCAGCTTCTGCTCGCACAGCTGGCGGATCTCGGCGATCTTGGCCAGCCGCGCCGCCGTGTCGGGCGCCGCCGCGAGCTCGATCTCGAGCACCGTGATCAGGCGCGACCACTTCTCCTGCCGCGCATAGATCGGCGCCAGCGCGCTCGCCGCCGCGGTATGCTGCGGCTCGACCGCGAGCACGCGCTCCCAGACCTTGCGCGCCCGCTCGAGCGCCTGCGCCGCCGCCGGCTCCTTGGCCGCATCGGCGCGCTGCTGCGCCAGCTGGGCCGCGCGCTCGACGAGCGGCAGCCGCGCCGTGCGCGCCTCGAGCCGGTCGGCGATGCCGAGCAGCGCGTCGACCAGCTCCTCCTGCTGCCCGAGCCGCGCGTACAGCCGCTCGAGCCCCGTGAAGTCGCCCGCGTTGGCGTACAGCTCGCGCAGCGTGCGCAGCGCCTTGGCGTGCCCGGGCTCGAGGTCGAGGATGTCCTGCCACGCGGTCGCCGCCTGCTGCGGCGCGTGCAGGCGATCGGCGTAGATCTGCCCGAGCTTCTCGAGCAGCGCGATCGCCTCCTTGGGCGCGATGCCCGCGGCGTGGCGCTGGCGGTGCAGGATCTCCGCGAGCGCCAGGTAGCGCTTCTCGCGCTCGTACAAGGTCGCGAGCGCTGCGAGCGTATCGGGCGCGCTGCCTTCGGCGAGCACCGAGTTGTAGATCTCGATCGCGAGCCGGGTGTCGCCGAGCCGCTCCGCCGCCAGCCGCGCCATCTCGTTCTGCTTGGCGCGCTTGTCGGCGCCGTCGAGCACGCTGGCCTCGCGACCGAGCACATCGATCAGCGCGCGCCACTGCCGGCGCTTGGTGTAGATCTCCTTGAGCCGCGCGACCGCGTCGGGGTCGCCCGGCGACAGCTCGACGATCCGCTCGAGCGGCTTGATCGCATTGGCGAAGTTGCCGAACCGCTCGGCCCATAGATCCGCGATCTCGCGGAGCAGCGCGATGCGCTCGTCGTCGGCGAGGTCGGGCGCCTCGCTCTTGCGGGTCAGGATCGCGATCAGATCGTTCCACCGACCGAGCGCGCGGTACTTCGCGGCCAGCTCGTCGCTCGCGCGCTTGTTGCCCGGATCGATCTTGAGGATCGCGTTGTAGGTGTTGATCACCATCACGTCGAGCCGCAGCTTGTCGCGGTAGATCTCGACGACCTCGTGGAGCCTGCCGACCCGGCCCGCGACATCTGCCTCGGGCAGGCGCTCGATCTCGTCCTTCATCAGATCGAGCAGGGCGTTCCACTTCTCGGTCCGCCGGTACAGCCGCGCGAGCGCCGTGCGCGCATCGCTCGAGCTGGGCTCGGCGCGCAGGTGCTGCTTCCAGGCCTCGATCGCCTTCTCGGGGTTGTTCTGCTGCTCGGCGAGCTCGGCGATCTCGACGGCGATCGGCCGGCCGCCGCCGGCGCTCTCGGCGCGCGCGCGCGGCGACTTCTCGACCTGGCGGAGCAGCGCGAGCAGCTTGGCGTTCTCGCCGCGCGCCGGGTAGTACACGCGATAGAAGTCGATCGCCGCGGGGTGCGCCGGGTCGAGCTTGCGAACCCGCCGGAAGTACTCCTCGGCGCGCTCGAGGTCCCCGATGTGCTTCCAGGTGACCATCGCGATCTGCAGGACCATCCCGAGGTCGTCGTCGCGCCGCGCCTTGAGCGCCGCGTGATACGTCGCGACCAGGCCGGGCCAGTTCTCGGCCGCCATCTGGGCCTCGGCCACCTTGCGCAGCGCCTGAGGCTGCGCCGGATCGAGCTGCAGCGCGCGCCGGATCGCCGCGTCGGCCCGCGTCGGGTCGTCGAGCTTTCCGCGCGCGATCTCGGCCACGCCGAGCAGCGCGGTGACCTTCTCCTCGACGGTCGCCGCCTGCTCTGCGCGCTCGTCGAGCAGCTTGGCCAGATCGGGCCAGCGCTCGGCGCGCCGGAGCAAGCGCGCCAGATGGAACGCCGCCTTGCCGTTCTTGGCGTCGATCTCGAGCGCCTTGCGGAGGTACTGCTCGGCCTCGTTCGCGCCGGGCTCGAACCGCACGTAGCACTCGGCCGCCGAGACGTAGAGCCCGGTCGCGAGGCTGCGGTCGGTCGACGCGTTGGCCTCCGAGATGTACTTGTCGGCGAACTTCTTCCAGTTCGACGCCGAGACATCGATCTCGTCGAGCGCCTCGGCCGCCATCGTGTCGTCGGGCCGGAGCCGGCGGACCTCGTCGAACACCGCGCGCGCCGCGGGCACGTCGAGCAGCTCGCCGTCGAGGGCCATGCCCTTCTCGAGCAGGAGGTCGACCTTGCGATCGACATCGGTCGTCGCAGCGAGCTCGGCGTCGATCAGCGCGACGACGATGTCGGGCCGCCCGCGCCCACCGAACGCCTTGCGCGCAGCGGCGAACCGCGTCAGCCGGACGTCGGGCGATGCTTTTTGCGCAGCATCGACCAGCCCCGCAAAGGCCTGGGCGTCATCGGGGTCGTGCTCGAGTGCGGCGAGGAGCGCAGACAGGTCGGCCATCGCAAAGAGGTGTTGATGCTACCGGCGCTCTCCGCGCGTGACAACGCCAGGGGCCAGTTCCTTCGCGGGGTTAACGCAAGCCCGCGCCCCGGCCCCTCTCACACGAAGCGCAGCACGCTATCCGGATGCCGCCGCTTGACCCCCAGGTACCACCGGCACGCCGGATAGAGCAGCACCAGCAGGGCCACCCACCCCACGTAGACCGTGCCGAGCCCCTCGGTCTTGTAGATGCCCAGCGCCACCGCCACGCCCTTGAGGATGTGGACATGGAAGAGATAGAAGAACAGCGCGGTCTGGCCGAACACCATCAGCGGCCCCAGCGGGCGCGGCCGGACATGCCACAGCGCCCCGAGCAGCGCGAACGCGATGCCCAGCTCGAGCGCCGCGTACGAGAGGCTCGGAGGGTACTTGCTGACGTGCAGCCATTCGATCCACGCCGCGTCCCAGCCGCCGTCGCGCCGGAACAGCCCCTCGTTGCCGTAGGCGTTGAGCCCACGCACGACGACGAACACCAGCGCGGCCAGCGCCGCGAGCGCCCACCAGTCGCGCGCGCGCATGCCGAGGCCGCCCGGCGCGGCGCCCTCCGCGATCCGCGACCCCAGCGCCCAGCCCACGAGCAAGAAGCCCGCCCACGGCAGGAACGGATACAGCCAGTAGATCGAGCCGACCTGGCCGCCGACCAGGGTCGCCGCGGCGAGCGTCGTCGACGGATCGATCCGCGAGAGGACGACCTCGCCCAGCACCAGGATCGCCAGCCCGATCGCGCCGACCACCGCCGGCGGCAGCCGGCGCAGCGCGATCATGCCGATCATCGCCATGCCGATCGCGTACAGCACGCCGAGCTGCAGGATCGGCAGGCCGAGCCGCCAGATCCAGCCCATCCACGCCGCGTCGATGACGATCAGCAGCGCGCCGCGGATCAGGATGTCGCGATCGATCACCGAGCCATGCACGCCCGCGCGCCGCCGCCGCGCGACGCTGATCGCGAGCGACAGCCCCGCCAGCATCACGAACGTGGGCGCGCACAGGTGCGTCACCCAGCGCGTGATGAACTGCAGCGGCTCGAGCACGGTGTCCGGCGCAAACATCGCTGCGCCATCGGCGAGCGTGCGTTTCGCGTTGAACGACGACGACGAGTGGTCGAGCGTCATCAGGACCATCACGATGCCGCGGACCAGATCGATCGCCGGCAAGCGGCTGGGCTCACGACCTTCCATGCGCCACCGATCGCACGCGCTCGTCGAGCGCGCAAGCGATCCACATGTCGGTGGCGTGTCGCTTGCGCCGCGTCGCGCGGGAGCACCGTACTCCTCGATCGACTTGCGTGCGTGACCCCACCGACGCGCGCGACACCGTCGAGATTATTTGAACGCCCAGATACCGTCCGGGTGGCCGATCGCCTTGAGCGCCGTCACCGTCGCCGGCCCGGGCACGCCATCGATCGTCAGCCCGGCGCCACCCGCGTTGAGATCCGCCTGGCGCTTCTTCCAGACATCGAGATCCTCGTCGGCGTTGTGGTCGAAGCGCTCGGCGCCCGCCGCCGCGAGCCGCATGAAGATCTCATCGCCGGGGTCGCCGTGACCGCGCCGATCGGTGTTGTCGCGATGCCCGAAGACGCCGACGCACTGCTCGCCGCCGTCGGCCATCCGGCGCAGCGGCTCGTTCTTGTACGGCTGCTTCGGAATCTGGAACTGGATGCCGAAGATCTTGCACAGCGCCGGCACCAGCTTCACCGCGGCGTCGTAGACCGCCGAGTACACGCCGCCGCCCGACTCCTGATACATCTCGATCCCGATCGACCACGCGTTGGACACCATCGCGTGATAGGACTCGGTCGTCGCCAGATCGCACAGGCACGCCACCGTGCCGTCGTTGTCGATCACGATGTGGGTGCCCGAGTACGTCGGATCGTCGCGCCACATCTCCGCCGCGAACTTCGCCCTGCCGCCCTTCCCTCCGCCTTGCAGGATGCTCTGCGGCCAGTCGCCCTTCGTGGTGTGGATGATGACCTGGCGCACCCACGGCGTCGGCCGCGGCCGGCTGTCCTTCGCGCTCAACAGGCACCACGGTGCATCGTTGAGATTGATGATCTTCAGACCCGAGACCTGGATCTCTTTGCCGTTCACGAACAAACCTGGCATTGCCCCCCTCCTGAATGTCGTCGCGCAAGCGACCCTCGACGTTCCACGTTACCGCAACTGGCATCTCGTCCACGAGCACCGTTTGCGGGGCAAACTGTCCTCGCGCCGCGCGGTTGCCCGACCACGATCCGTAGGACGTCCTTCCTCGCCGATCTTCCGAAAAATCCACCGCGCGCGGGACCCACGCAGGGGCGGCAGCGTCAGATGTCGTCGACGAGGGCCTGGCCGGGGTCGGTGATGGTGATCGTCCCGCCCCAGACGCAGCGGCAGGTGTCGGTGTGGCGCAGCGCGGGCTTGTCCGCGATCGAGACCGTCGGTGAGCCGGGGGCCCAGGGCGCCGGCGTGTTGGGTGCGCACGGCTGCGGGGTCAGCACGCCGCCGGCTGCGGCAGTCGCCGCGGACGTGGGAGGGAACGACGGCGACATGCATGGCCCGAACGGCACGATATTCACGATCGGGCTGTGGTCTCCGATGTTTGCCGCCGGCTGGCCCGCGGCGGTCCGCTGGCGCGAGGGCGCGACCAGCAGCTGCGAGGGCTTGGGGCTCATCGTGCAAACCGTCTTTGCCGTGCTCACGACCTGCCGGGCCATCGCCAGAGCGTATCACCGCCGCGCGCGGCCACACCTGCCCGGGATCGCTCTACCCCAGCTGCAAGATGGTAATTCCGTTACAAGAATCCGCGCGGCCGCCGCTTCCTAGCAGGTCGGCGGGTGCGCAGATCGCCGATTGGGTGATAGACAAACGTCCTCAGTGGCCGGCGCGCGTAGCTCCCTGGGATACCTGAAGCCGTATCGCCGTGCGGTGTTCGGCGGGGTCGGGATGATGGTGGCCACCAACCTGTGCTCGCTGGGCGTGGTGACGTTTCTGTCGCACGGCGTGCAGGCGATCAAGGACCGCCGCAGCGACGATGTCCCGCGCGCCGTCGTCCTGCTCGCGGTGTTCGCGATGGCGACCGCGCTGACCCGCATCGCCTCGCGCGTGTGGATCTTCAACGCCGCGCGCGCCGCCGAGTACGACCTGCGCAGCGAGCTGTTCGGCCACCTGATGACGCTCTCGCCCGGGTACTACCGCGACCACCCGACCGGCGACGTCATGTCGCGGCTCACCAACGACGTGCAGACCGTGCGCGCATTCTGGGGCGCCGGCGCGGTCCACCTCGCCAACTCGGTCACGTCGTTCGCCGCCGTGCTGACGATGATGATGTACCTCGACCCGACGGTCGCGGCGCTGTCGATCCTGCCCTACCCGCTGATCTTCGTCACCGGCCAGGCGCTGTCGAAGCGGGTCTATCGCACCACGCGCGAGGTCCAGGCCGAGCTCGGCTCGCTGTCCGCCCGCATCCAGGAGGACCTGGGCGCGATCCAGGTCATCAAGACCTACGGGCTCGAGGACGTGCGGCGGCGCGGGTTCCTCGCCGGCTCGCAGCGCCTGCTCGACAAGAACATGGCCGCGGCCAAGGTCCGCATGCAGCTCGGGCCGATCCTCAACACGCTGGCGCCGCTCGGCGTCGCGATCCTGATCCTCGTCGGCGGGCGCGCCGTGATCCACCACGAGATCGACATCGGCTACTACACGGCGTTCGCGGTCCTGCTCGCGCGGCTGGTGTGGCCGACGCTGACGCTCGGCTTCATGCTCGCGCTCGTCCAGCGCGGCCGCGCCTCGTGGAGCCGCCTGGTCCAGCTCCAGGAGACCCGGACCGATATCGTCGACAGCACCGAGCCGCCCCTGCCGCAGAGCGCGCGGCCGGCGCGCGTCGAGGTCAAGGACCTCACGATCCGGATCGGCGAGCGCGCGATCCTCGACCGCGTGTCGTTCGAGCTCGCGCCCGGCAGCATCACGGCGATCGTCGGCCGCACCGGCTCGGGCAAGAGCACGCTGGTCGAGGCGCTGTGCCGGCTGATCGCGGTGCCCGCGGGCGCGATCTTCCTCGACGGCCGCGACGTGACCACCGTGCCGCTCCCGTCGCTGCGCGGCCAGATCGGCTACGCGCCCCAGGAGGCGTTCCTGTTCTCGACGACGATCGCCGACAACATCGCGATGGGCTACGGCGGCGGCACCGCGATCCCGGCCGCGCGCGCCCGCGAGCTCGAGCGCGCCGGGGCGATCGCCGCCGCCGTCGATCTCAGCAGCGAGCCCAAGGTCAACGCGGCCGCGGTGTCGGCGGGGCTGATCCGCGACCTCGCGGTGATGCCCGAGGGGCTGGGGACCATCGTCGGCGAGCGCGGCATCACGCTGTCGGGCGGCCAGCGCCAGCGCGTCGCGCTCGCCCGCGCGCTCGCCGCCATGCCGCGGCTGCTCGTGCTCGACGACTCGCTGTCGTCGGTCGACGCCGAGACCGAGCAGCTGATCCTGGGCCATCTGCGCGCCGTGATGTCGGGCCGCACCGCGGTCCTGATCTCGCACCGCGTGGCGGCGATCAAGGACGCCGATCAGATCCTCGTGCTCGACCAGGGCCAGATCGTCGAGCGCGGCAGCCACGAGGAGCTGCTCGCGGCGGGCGGGCTGTACGGCGAGCTCTACCGCACCCAGCTCCAGAGCGAGCTCGGTGTCTCCCGCCGGGAGGCGGTGTGAGCGGACCGAGCGGAGCCCGGGGCGACACGCCGGAGGCGCGGTCGGCCCGGAATAGCGAAGCGAGGGACGCTCGGAAGGAAATGGCAGCATCCGCCGGGCCGGGGCCGGTCGGCGCGGTCGGCCCGCGGCGTGCGGGGCTCGAGGCCGAGCAAGTGCTCGGCAAGGCCTACGACATCCGGCTGATGCGCCGGCTGGCGCGCTACGTCCGACCGCATCTGCTGCTGCTCGTCGGCTGGATCGCCTTCACGATGATCCGGACCGGCTTCGAGCTGGCGCAGCCGTGGCTGGTCGCCTACGTCCTGCAGCACCACATCCTCGGCGGCAACATCGCGGCGCTCCCGCTCGACGCCCTGGGCTACGTCGGCCTCGTCATCGGCCAGAACCTCTCGATGTTCTTCGAGCAGTACCTGGTCCAGGCCGCCGGCCAGCGCACGATGCACGACCTGCGGATCGCGATCTTCGATCATGTGCTCGCCCAGCGCGCGGCGTTCTTCGACCGCATCCCCGTCGGGCGGCTGATGACGCGCATGACCAACGACATCGAGAGCCTCAACGAGATGTTCTCGCAGGGCGCGATCACGATCATCGGCGACGTCATCAAGGCGGTCGCGATCATGGCGATCATGCTCTACCGCGACGTCGAGCTGTCGCTGATCACGTTCGCAACGCTGCCGTTTCTGTTCGTCATCGTCGAGTACGCACGGCGCGCGATGCGCACGTCGTTCCGCCAGATCCGCGTGCGGCTCGCCGCGATGAACGCGTTCGCCCAGGAGCACCTGTTCGGCATCCGTGTGGTGCAGCTGCTCGGCCGCGGCGGCACCGCGCAGCGCGAGTACAACGAGATCAACGCCGGCCACCGCGACGCCTATCTGCTGCAGATCCGCGCCGACGCCGCGATGTACGCCCTCGTCGAGGCGATCGGCTACATCGCGATCGGCGGCGTGATGTGGTGGGCCGCCAAGCACCGCCTGCCGCAGCTGTTCACCGACCCCGGCTCCGAGGTGCAGACCGCGGCCGCGATCGGCCTCATCGTGCTGTTCATCGAGTACATCAACCGGTTCTTCGAGCCGATCCGCGACCTGTCGGCCAAGTACGCCGTGATGCAGGGCGCGATGGCGGCCAGCGAGCGCATCTTCCAGCTGCTCGACACCAACGAGCTCGACGGCGCCAGCCCCGACGCGGGCGCGACCAAGCCCGATTGGGACGACGGCGCGCCCAAGACCGCCGCTCGGCCGGCCGCGTCGGTGCCGGCGATCGAGCTGTCCGGCGTGTACTTCAGCTACGGCGCCGAGCCGGTGCTGCGCGGCGTCGATGTCCGGGTGCCGCGCGGCGCGACCATCGCCGTGGTCGGCGCAACCGGCTCGGGCAAGTCGACCGTCATCAAGCTCCTGACGCGGCTCTACGAGCGAGACCGTGGCGCGATCCGGATCGACGGCGTCGACGTGCGCGACCTGTCGCTGGCCGAGCTGCGCCGGCGCATCACCGTCGTGTCGCAGGACGTGATCCTCTTCGCCGGCACGCTCGAGGACAACATCGCGCTCGGCAAGCCGTATCCGCGCGCCGAGCTCGACGCCGCGGTGCACCGCGTCGGCCTCGACCGCGCGCTGGCGCGCCGCGGCACGGGCCTCGAGACCCCGGTCGCCGAGCGCGGCGCCAACTTCTCGGCCGGCGAGCGCCAGCTGGTCGCCTTCGCGCGCGCCCTGCTCCGCAACCCCGAGATCCTGATCCTCGATGAGGCGACGGCGCACGTCGACCCCGAGGCGGAGGAGCTCATCGAGGCCGGCGTGGCCGAGCTCATGAAGGGCCGCACCACCCTCGTCATCGCCCACCGACTCTCGACGATCCGCAACGCCGACCTCATCGTGGTGATGGACAAGGGCCACGTCATCGAGCAGGGTAAGCATGACGAGCTGGTCGCCCGCGGGGGGGTGTACGCCGCGCTCGAGCGCACGTTCCGCCGCCACGCGACCACGGCCGACCACGACTGATCGGGCATCGCGTCACCGGGGGTCTCTTCCGTATACACCGGCTCACGCCGCGTGCCCTGTGCATTGAGCCTGATTTGGGTATGATTGCTAACAGATGTCGCCTGCGTCGTTCGACCTGCTACGGCACGCCGTGGACGCCATGGCGGATGGTGCCATCGTCGCAGATACCCGCAGCGGCGAGGTGATCGTCAATGCCGCAGCGCGCGAAATGCTCGGCATTCCCGCCGATGCACAAGTCGACACAACGTACCTGAAGGACACCGTCGGGTTCTATCCGTTCGATCTCGCGGCCGGCGCCATCGACGGCCAGGCGATCCGCGAGGAGGTCCGCATCGGCGAGCGCCCGTTGCACTCGGTGGTGACGCCGCTGCGCGACGGCAACGCCGTCCTGGGCGCGATCGTCATCTTGCGCGACCTCGGCGACACCGCCGATATCGCGCGCCGCCGCGCCGAGTTCGCACAGGTGATGTCGCACGAGCTTCGAACGCCGCTGACCTCGGTCGCCGGCGCGCTCGACATCGTGCTGTCGGGCTATGCCGGCCCGCTCTCGGATCGCCAGCTGCGCTACGTCGACATGGCGCGGCAGGCCACCACGCGGATGAACCAGCTGGTCGATCAGCTGCTCGATCTGGCGCGCGCACAGGCAGGGTCGATCACCCTCGCGGCCACGCCGGTGCAGCTCGACAGGCTCGCGCGCGAGGTCATCGACCGCTATCGCGCGGCGGCCGCCAACAAGCACCTCACGATCGTGCTCGGCGCCTCCGCCGAGGACATCGCGATCCTCGGCGACCCCGAGCGGCTCGCGCAGGTGCTCGGCAATCTCTTGACCAACGCGATCCGGTTCGCGCCGACCGGCGGCGTCATCGACGTCCAGGTGTTCGGGCCGCCGTTGTCCGAGGACGCGGTCGGCGTCTCGGTCTACAACTCCGGCGAGCCGATCGCCGCCGAGGACCGCGAGCGCGTGTTCGAGCCGTTCTCGATGTCGAGTCGCCGGGTCGGCGGCACCGCACTGGGGCTCTCGATCTCGCGGACGATCATCGAGGCGCACGGCGGGCGGATCTGGGTCGAGGCCGCGACCTCCGGCACCAAGTTCGTGTTCACGCTGCCATCGTCGGCGATGCCCGAAAAGCCGGTGCAGCTGCCGCTCGAGCCGCAGCCGCGCCGCCGCGGTCTGGGCGAGGGCTCGTGCGCGCTGGTCGCCGATGATGATCCGCGCCGCGCGCTGCTGCTCAAGGGCCTGCTCATGTCGCTCACCGACCACGTGCTGGTCGCCCACGACGTCGACACCGCGCTCGCGATCGCGCGCGCCGAGCACCCCGCTCTCGCCGTGGTCGCCGGCGCGATGGCCGACTCGCTCGCGCTGCTCGCGATCCTCGAGCACGACCCCGATACTCACAAGACCGCCGTGATGGTCGTCGGCGATGCTGAGCGCCGGGCCGACATCCTGGCCGCCGGGGCCGACGACCTGCTCGAGTTCCCGATCCAGCCCGCGGTGTTCCGCGAGGCCTGCATGCGTCTGGTCGAGTCCGGACGCCGCGAGGCGCCGCGCGTGCTGATCATCGACGACGATGCGTCGATTCGCCAGATCTGCCGCGAGGTGCTCGAGATCGGCGGCTACCAGGTCCGCGACGCCGGCTCCGCCAACGCCGCGCTCGCCGAGGCGCGCCGGTTCCGGCCCGATATGATCGTCCTCGACGTGCTGATGCCCGGCATCGACGGCTACCGCTGCGCCGAGATGCTGCGCGCCGACCCCGCGATCGGCCTGGCCCCGATCATCTTCCTCTCGGCGCGCTCGGACACCGCCGACAAGGTCCGCGCGTTCCGCTCGGGCGCCGAGGACTACATGGTCAAGCCGTTCGACGCCGACGAGCTACTCGCGCGGGTCGGCAAGGCGCTCGACCGCCAGGCGCGCGAGCTCGGGGCCTCACCGACCACGCAGCTGCCGGGCGCGGACGCGATCCAGGCCGAGATCGAGCGCCGGGTCGCGGTCGGCGACACCGGCGCGGTCGCCTGCTACCTCGACCTCGACAACCTCAAGGCGTTCAACGACTACTACGGTTACGCCAAGGCCAACGCGGTGATCCGTCAGACCGGCGACGTCATTCGCCACGCGGTGACCAACAACGGCACGCCGGGCGACTTCATCGGCCACATCGCGGGCGACGACTTCGTGTTCGTCACTTCGTCGGAGACGGTCGACGCCGTGTGCCACGGCATCTGCGAGCGGTTCGACAAGCTGATCCAGCTCTACTACGACCCGGCCGACCGCGCGCGCGGCTACATCGAGACCAAGGATCGATTCGGCGTGCAGCGCCGGTTCGCGATCATGAGCGTCTCGATCGCCGCGATCTCGATCGCGCGCGCCAGGTCGTACGCCTCGCTCGCCGAGCTCGCCGCCGTCGGCAAGCGCGCCGCCAAGGCGATCGCGGGCTCGGCCTACGTCCGCGACGGCCAGACCATGCTGACCGCCGCCGCCAGCGGCTGAGCACGGGAACGACGGCTCGCGTTCGCTCGACTACGCGCCGAGCTCGATGCCCACGCCCTTGGCGGTGCGCACGAGCTCACCTGCCGGATCGATGAGCTTGAGCTTCTTGATCGCCTTCTCGATCGGCTTGGCGACCAGCTTGCCGTTCTCCATGGCCGCGACGTGACCGAACTTGCCCTCGGCGATCAGCTCGACCGCCTTGACCCCGAACCGGGTCGCGAGCTCGCGGTCGAACGCGCACGGCGCACCGCCGCGCTGGACGTGCCCGAGCACCGTGGTCCGCACCTCGTACTCCGTGCGCTCGGCGATCGCCTCGGCGAGCCGGGCCGCCGCACCGCCCAGCCGCTCCTGCCTGGTCAGGTCGCCCGCGGTCACCACCGCGAGCCCACCGCCCTTGGGCTTGGCGCCCTCGGCGACGATCACGATCGAGTAGCTCACGCCGCGGCCATGGCGGCGGTGAAACGCCTCGATCACCCGATCGGTGTCGTAATCGATCTCGGGGATCAGGACGACATGGGAGCCGCTCGCCAGCCCTGCGGTGAGCGCGATCCACCCGGCATAGCGCCCCATCACCTCGACGATCATGATCCGCTCGTGGCTCTCCGCGGTGGTGTGCAGGCGGTCGATCGCCTCGACCACGACCTCGACCGCGGTCTGAAAGCCCACCGTGTAGTCCGTCGCTTCGAGGTCGTTGTCGATCGTCTTGGGCACACCGACGATCCGCGTCGCGCCGCGCTGGATGAACTTGTTCGCGAACGACATCGTGCCATCGCCACCGACGACGATCAGACCGTGAAGGTCGAGCCGCGCGAGGTTCGACATGCAGCGCGCCGAGACATCGTGGATCTCGACCCGGCCGTCGGGCAGCTTCACCGGATATGCAAACGGATTGGCGCGATTGCTCGAGCCCAGCATCGTGCCGCCGCGCGGCAGCAGGTGCTGCACGCTGTGCGACGTCAGGTCGAGGTACTCCTCCTCGTAGAGCCCTTCGAAGCCATTGCGAATGCCGACGACTTCCCAGCCGTAGGTCTGGCGGGCGTGCAGCGTCACCGCGCGGATGACGCCATTGAGACCGGGGCAATCACCACCGCCGGTCAGGATCCCGATACGCGTGCTCACAACGGGAGTATCCATGATCCCGAGGGCCCATGTGCGACGGCGGAGCATTCCGCCGTGGCTGCACCGCTCGCCGGACCGGCAACTACGAAGCGACGCGCGACGGCCCGCGCAAGAGCGCGCGCAGATGATCCGGCAGCTCCGCGAGGTTGGCGGGATCCTCGTCGACGATCAACCCGCGACATCTCGCAGCGCCGCAGTGGCACGGCTCGGCGACCGCGGCCACAAATGCGTAGTCGTACGTGATCTCCTCGCCGACCTCGATGTCCCGAATCGCTACCCACCACGCGCGCATGGTGGCCGCTTCGTGATCCCAGCGCGACATCACATCGGTATTGGGCTCGCACGAGTGGTTGAACCATCGGGTCTGACACACCAGATCCCAGAACAGCTGCTCGCCGCGACCCGAGTCCTCGCCAGGCAGCACGAGCGCATACGTGTCGTCGAAGTCGGCGCCGTCGTCGTACAGCACGCCATCGCCGTAGCAGATCAATTCACCCTGCTTGAACGGTCGCGTGGTCACGACTCCATAACCATGAATCTTCGAGCACACGACTCGCAGACCATCGAGCAAAGGCATCAGCATCGATTTGCACGATGCGCGCGCGGACTGCAATAGCTCCACGGGCCGTTGACAGCGCGGAGCGCGCGCCGGGGATCGCCACTCGCTGCACGACGAGGCGTCGAGCCTCGCCCGCCACCGTCGCACTTTGCAGCAGGTGGCGTGTTCCGATCACCGTTGCTCCACGAGCGCCCGCGCTCCGCCAGAATGCGCGGAATCGCACATGATGCGAGGACACTGCAGCAAGACTGTCTGTGACATGAACACTCGATTTCGGAGTTGTCATGCCGCTACCGTTTCTTGCCGGCGCTGATGTTGAAACGCAGTTTTCCGTCGAGCGTGGATGTAGGTTTAAGCGTCAGGTCGCTGACCATGATCATTGCGCAGTGTTGCTCTAACGAGATACGCGCCACCTTTCGCTTGCAGGACCAGCGGTTCCAGGCGACGGTACGGATTGATGTCCAGAAGCTTGGTGCCAGAGCGAGGCGGACGGAAGCGCATCACCACACCGACCGCTCAGCCGAAGCTGGCTCGTGGGACCCGCGACATCTCACCGGCGGCGATCAAGGTAGCGCGTGGCACCCGGGAGCTATCGCCGCTGCTCCCGCTCGAGAATGAAGACGATACGATCGTCGTCGATACCGATACGACAATCTCCGATGACCTTCGCCTCGAGTCCGATGTCGCAGACGTCGCCGAGGTCAGTGAAGACGAGGTCACCGAGGTCACCGAGTCTCATGCAGCTGAGATCGCGGCCGCGATCGACGCGCGGATGATCGAGCTCGGCAAGCGCCGGTTCGGCATCTCGGCGTTCCGACCCGGCCAGGCGCTCGCCATTCGCAACGTGCTCGCTGGCATCGACACGCTCGCCATCATGCCCACCGGCGCGGGCAAGTCGCTGTGCTATCAGCTGCCCGCGCTCGAGCTCGATGGCGTCACCCTCGTGGTCTCGCCGCTGATCGCGCTGATGAAGGATCAGTATGACAAGCTCGCCGAGCTCGACATCGAGGTGCTGCGCCTCGACTCCACCCTGTCGCCGCGCGATGAGCAGGCCGCGCTGGCGCGGCTGTCCGAGAACCGCCCCTGCATCGCCTACGTCACCCCCGAGCGCCTGGGTGAGCCTCGCTTCCGCGAGCGCCTCGCCGCCGTGCGCGTCGCCCTGTTCGTCGTCGATGAGGCCCACTGTATCTCGCAGTGGGGCCACGACTTTCGTCCTGCGTACCTCGGCCTCGGCGAGGCCGTGCGCGCGCTGGGCCGCCCGCCGGTCCTCGCGCTCACCGCGACCGCGCCGCCCAAGGTCAAGGACGACATCCTTGCACAATTACAGCTCAACCCCGCCGACGCCTCGGTCATCGATATCGGCCTGAACCGGCCGAACCTGCGCTACCACGTCATCAAGGCCTCGAGCGAGCGCAAGAAGCAGGCGCTCCTGCTCCGCCTGATCGAGAAGCAGGCCGGCTGCGGCATCATCTACGCCGCCACGGTCAAGACGGTCGACGCCCTCGCCGACTTCCTGTGGTCGCAAGGTGTCGAGTGCGGCCGCTACCACGGCCGCATGCGCGCCAAGGATCGCGAGAAGGTCCAGAGTGCCTTCATGGAGCAAGGCGAGCCGCGCTTGATGGTCGCCACCAACGCTTTCGGTCTGGGTGTCGACAAGCAAGACCTGCGATTCGTCATTCACTACAATTTTCCGGGCTCACTCGAGTCCTATTATCAAGAAGCCGGTCGCGCGGGGCGCGATGGGGCCCCGGCCGACTGCGTGTTGCTCTATCAGCCGGAGGACAAGCGCATTCAGAGCTTCTTCCTGGGCGGGCGCTATCCCACCCCCGAGCAGACGCGCGCTGTCGCCGAGGCCCTGGTCTACGTCACCCACGGCCGCGTAGCCACGCGCACCGTCGAGGACACGATCGACGAGCACGACGATGTCTTCGTCGCGGTCAAGGACATCGCCGAGCGCGCCGACGCTCCCGCCAAGAAGGCGCGCGTGGTGCTGTCGTTCCTCAAGGAGGTCGGCTTCGCGGCCGAGGCCCCGGGCGCACGCTTCGCGCCGCTCGCCACCGAGCCGCCGAGCATCGAGGACCTCGCGCGCGCCGCCAGCCGCTACGAGCAGAAGCGCGCACAGGACCGCGCGCGCCTCGCCGCCATGCTGCGCTACGCCCAGTCGCACCTGTGCCGCACCCGCCTGCTCGTCACCTACTTCGGCTACACCGATCACCCGGCCTGCGGAACTTGCGATAACTGCCAGCGCGCCGCCAAGAGCGCCCCTCCCACCCTGCGCGAGCTCGAGAACGTCGCTGCGACCCTTGCCGCCCGCCGCAACGGCGACCCCGCCACCCGCAAGGCCTTGCTCGAGGAAGCCCTCCGCCGCAACCGGGGCGCGGGCCGCGGCCGCGCCCTCAAGATCGAGCGCGTCAAGCGCCCGGTCTTCGGCCCGCTCGAGAAGGGCGACATCGTCCGCCACGCCACCTGGGGCGAAGGCGAGGTCGTCCGCGTCGTCGGCGACTCGGTCTACACGTTCTTCCCCGTCCACGGCGAGAAGCTGCTCAAGACCAGCTTCCTCGAAAAAATCGACGCATAAGCGGGGCGGAGCGGGTGGCTGTGAGCGCCGGGCCGCCGTGAGCGGGCCGGCGGGCCGTGATCGCTGGGCCGCCGACCCGTTGACGCTCTTCTGATCCACGTGACGTTCGCGCGAGCCGCGGTCATCGCGCGACCTGCCGTCATCTTCGCGACCTGCCGTCACCGCGCGCGGCGCTGGCGGTTGATCTCGTAGAGCGCGAGCGCTGCCGCCACTGACACGTTGAACGAGCCGACCGCGCCGCGGTCCTCGGCCATCGCAATCACTGCACGAAAATCGCAGTTCTTCGCCACGAGCGGCCGTACGCCGGTGCCCTCGGCGCCGAGCACGAGACACAGCGCCAGAGACGCGTCGATCGTCTCGATGGGCTGCGCATCGGCCGTTGCGGCCACCGCCACGCGCCACAGCCCCCGCTCGCGCAGCTCGTCGAGCGCACGGACCAGATTGCCGACCTGCGCGATGGCGATCAGCTCGCTCGCGCCCGCGCTCGCCTTGGTCACCACCGGCGTCACCTGCGCTGCGCGATGCTCGGGGATGATCACGCCGTGCGCGCCGAGCAGATAGGCACTGCGCAAGATCGCGCCCAGGTTGCGCGGATCCTCGACGCCGTCGAGCGCCAATAGCAGCGCTGGTCCGGTCTCCGGAATCATCGCTTCGATATCTGCATATTCAAATGCACCGACCCACGCAATGACGCCCTGATGCACGGCCTCGGGCCCCGCCGCCTGGTCGAGTGTGCGGCGATCGCGATCCTCGACGCGGATCGACGCAGCACGCGCAGCGACGACGATCGCCGCGACGGGATCGCTCGTCGATCGGCCCGCGCGATGCGGATCGACCCACACCGCGCGCACCGACTGCGGCCGCCGGGCGACCAGCTCACGCACCGGCCCCGCGCCGTACACCACGCGCTCGCCGGGATTGCTCACGACAGCTCAGCGACGACCGCACGCGCGGCGGCGGCCGGGTCGGCTGCATCGCGCAGCGGCCGGCCGACGACAACGAGGTCTGCGCCCGCCTCGCGGGCCTGCCGCGGCGTCATCACGCGCTTCTGGTCACCGGCCGCCGCGTTCGACGGGCGGACCCCCGGTGTGACGATCAGGAACCCCGCCGGCGCGATCGCGCGCACCGCGGCGATCTCGTGCGGCGACGCGACCACGCCGGCGCAGCCCGCTTCGATCGCGAGGCGCGCGCGGCGCACGACGAGCTCGCCGACGGGGCCCAGCGCGCCGATCTGCGCCAGATCGGCGTCGTCGAGCGAGGTCAGCACAGTGACCGCGAGGATGCGCGTGGCGCCCGCGGCTTTCACGGCCGCCTCGAGCATCGCGCGGCCACCGCCGGCGTGTACTGTCAAGAGCGCGGCGCCGAGCGAAGCGACCCGCGCCGCCGCGCGCGAGACGGTTTCGGGGATGTCGTGCAGCTTGAGGTCGAGCATCACGCGACGGCCACGCGCGACGTAATCAGCGACGATGCTCGGCCCCTCGGCGCAGAACAGCTCGAGGCCGAGCTTGCACCAGCTCGGAACCCCGGCGAGCCGCTCGACCAGCGCATCTGCGTCGCCGCGGTTCGCAGCATCGAGCGCGACGATCAAGCGGTTTCCAGGGTCGAACATGCCCCGTCCTTTACCATCGGGCTGGGCTGGTCGCCCAGCACAAAAGCTCGTCGGGATCGCTCCTGCCGCGCTGCGGATCCGAGCGTCAACGGGTCAGATCACGATCACGGTATCGTTCCCGTGCACGTGCACGGCCACGATCACGGGATCGATCACGATCACGTCAACGATCACGGCCACGATCACGACGTGATCGCGCGCGGTGGACGTGATCGCGCTTCGTCAACGATCGCGCTTCGTTGACGATCGCGCTTCGCCCGCGGAGGCCCTATTTCGCGACTTGAATGACCAGCGTCCCAGCGTTGTCAACGACGGTGTACAGCACGCCCGGGTCGGCCCGGCGGTGGTCGGCGTCGAAGCGGATCTCGCCGGTGAGGCCCACGAACTGGGAGCGGGCGAGGCCCGAGACCAGGCCGGCGCGGCCGGCCCCGCCGGCGGCGGCGGCGAGCTGGGCCGCATCGTAGGCGTAGGCCTCGAGGAAGCCCGGGGCGCGGCCGAAGGCGGCGATGAAGCGGTCGACGAAGGCCTTGCTGGCGGGGTCCTGGTCGTCGGGGTAGTAGCCCGGAGCCAGAAGGGCGCCCTCGGCGTGGCGGCCGGCGTCGGTGAGGAAGGCGCCCGAGAGGTTCTCGGCGGTGGAGAGCAGGAGCACGGGGCGGCCGCCGCGCAGCTTCTTGGTGCCCAGCGGGCGCGGCTTGGTGCCCGCGGCGTCGAGCGCCGGGGCGATGAGCGCCAGCGTGGAGGCGTCTTCGGGGACGAAGATGGCGTCCCAGTTGCCGCTCAGCTTGGACACCACGCTCGCGAACGACTTGGTGTCGGGCTTGTAGGTGAGGCTCGAGAGGATCGAACCGCCGCCGCGCGCGACCTCGTCGGTGAAGGCGGCCGAGAGCGTCTTGCCATAGCCGCTCTCGGGGGCGAGCACGGCGAACCGCGGGATGCCCTTGGCGCGGGCGCGCTGGGCGAGAGAGCGCGCGCGGGCCTCGCCCGAGTGCATCATG
>DATIPJ010000771.1:0-4631 GCA_035472155.1 Kofleriaceae bacterium | reverse complement strand
GCTGACCCATCGCGACGATGCCGGGGTGCTCCATCGTGCCCCAGAAGCGCGGCACGACGGCGACGTCGAGCTTGATGTACGGGTACGCCATGTCGAAGTAGTCCTCGAGCGCGGCGACGACCTTGGGCGTGATCTGGCGCGCGTAACCGAGCTCGCCGGCGCGGCCCCTGGGGATGATGAAGCGGATCGGCGTGGCGGCGCGCCCGGCGGTGCCGCCGTCGATCAGCTCGAACGGCCCGACGACGAACGCGACCAGGTAGCTCGGCAGCGGCTTGCTCTCGGCGATCTCGACCTTCTTCATGCCGCCGGCCTCGGGGGTCTCGCGCACGACGGGCGCGTTGGCCAGCGCGACGTGGTCGGCCTTGACGTGGAACGTCAGCTGCCAGGGGACCTTGTAGCTGGGCTCGTCGAAGCACGGGAAGGCGCGCCGGGCGTCGATCGGCTCGAAGAAGGTGTACGCGTACGCGTCGCTGCCCTCGCGCTCGCTGTAGAGGCCGCGGCTGCGGGTGCGATCGATCGGGGCGGTGAAGGCGACGTCGATCGCATGGGCGCCGGCGGCGAGCTCGCGATCGGCGACGAGGCCGACGAAGTCTTCGCCGCCCGGCACGACGCGCGCGAGCTTGCCGTCGATCTCGGCGCGCGCGATCGTCAGATCGGTCGCGTTGAGCCAGACCACGCGCGCGGGTCGCACGACCTCGGCGGCGATGTGAATGCGGCCGGCGGCGGTCGGCTGATCGGGGACGACGGTGAGATCGAGGGCGTACCTGGCCGGCTTCACATCGCCGGGGAGGCGGAGCTTGGGGGGCGGCGGGTCGGCCGGGGCTGTGGTGGTCGCCGCTGAAGGGCGGGACGTCGGCGTCGCCGTCGGCGCGGTCGTTGCGGGAGAGGAGCAGGCGAGGGCGGCGATCGGAGCGAGCGCGGCGAGCGAAGCAACACGCATGCGCGGACGATACGCTCGGGGGGAAGGGCGCGGTGCCATCGGCGACGGCAATTGCTGGCGCTGCGCCCTGCGCGCTGCGTCGATGTTTGCTCCGGCGGGCGGTTGTAGCTCGGTGCAACGATCGGGTCAGATCACGATCACGGGAACGTTCCCGT
The DNA here is from genome assembly GCA_035472155.1 of Kofleriaceae bacterium. Taxonomy (GTDB): domain Bacteria; phylum Myxococcota_A; class Polyangia; order Haliangiales; family Haliangiaceae; genus JABFXX01. The sequence goes on along the minus strand of DATIPJ010000771.1, from coordinate 3,536 downwards.
GCACGTGCACGGCCACGATCACCGGTCCGATCACGTCGACGATCACGATCACGTTGACGATCACGTCGAGGACTTCACTCAGTTGCGCATGACGGCGACCCAGTCGATGTCGATCTGGACGGAGGCGCCGGGGGCGGTCTCGTAGGTGTAGGCCGTGAAGCGGATGGGGAGCAGGCTCGTGGGCACGTGGGTCGTGACCGGGTCGAGGGCGACCTCGTTCTGGGTGAAGACGACCCGGTCGATGTCGCGGACGATCTTCACGTCGTGGGTGCCGGCCTGATAGTCCTTGGTCATGAGGGTGCAGGTGGCGGTGCCGGCGAGCTTGGTCTCGACGTAGCTGTCGCCGTCCTGGCCGCGAAACATGGCGGCCTCGGTCTCGCCGGAGAAGCAATCGGCCGTGATGCCCGACGACGAGAAGCCGACGCCCTTGTGATCGTAGAACTGGCCGGAGCTGAAGGTCACGCTGGCCAGGAAGGTCGTGCCGGCCGGAAAGCCGACGAGGGAGTAGACGTCGGCGAAGGCTTCGGGGGAGGCGGGGAGATGGAGCGTGAGGATGCCGTTGCTCAGCTTGGCGGTGGCGCCGCCGTGGAGCGTGAGGCCCCAGATCGATGGATCGAGGGCCGCGCCGTCGAACTCATCGGCCAGGAGGCAGGTCGCGGGCGCGCACCGGTTGAGGGCGGCATCGACGGTGGGCGCCGTGGCATCGGGCGCGGCATCATCGGTGGGCGCCGTCGGTGCGTCGGGCATCGCCCCCGAGTCGACGTTGCCACAGGCGATCAGCGGCGCTGCGATCGCGAGCGCGAGGAGCGTCGAGCGCAGCGGCGCGGGGAGCTCGCCGATCGCGGTGATCGTCGAGCGCGGCGGAGTGAGTTGGGAATCACGCATGGGCCGGCGTTTGATACGCGACGCCAGCGAGCGTCCTCCCCACCACAGAAGTGGGCAGTCGTGCCACCTGTTGGTTGCAGTCGATCAGCGCGGAACGAGCTGGCGCAGTTGCCACGCTTGCACATGCAGATGGCGATGCGCGGCGCGGGCGCGGGCACGCATGGCATGGGCGATGCCGCAGGAGCCAATGATGAGGCCGGTGGCGTACAGCGTGCCTACGAGAATCGCCGGGCCCTCGGCGGTGCCCACGGCGGAGGCGCGGAGGAGGATGCCGGCGCTGTCGACGTACATCGTGCGGCTGAGGAGGCCGAGGCGCTCGAGGGCCATCGGCCCGATCGCTGCGGCGATGAAGAGGGCGCCGACGGCGACGGCCGAGCCGACCGCCGAGAGGCGCGGCGTGATGATCATGGCCATGGCGAGCACGGCGGCGACCCCGGGCGCGATGAAGAGCGGCGAGAACATGCGCGAGAGCAGGGCGATGAGGAACGCGTTGCCGAGGATGACGAGGCCGGGGCGCGGCTGCTTGCCGTGATAGGCCAGGACGTAGAACACGCCGCTCAGCACGAGGACGCCGGTGAAGGCGAGGACGAAGGCACCACCGGCGGGCGCGATCCACCAGAGGAGCGGCGTGAACGCGAGGCTTGCGATGAGGGCCCAGAGGCCCGCGCGCGCGTTGTCCTTGATCATGCGGATCTCGTCGGCGGCGATCGCCTCGTGGACCTCGCGCGGCGTGGTGCGCGGTGGATCGAGCATCAGGCGGCCGACCAGCTCGGCGGCGCCGGCGAGCGCCGGGTCGAGGGCGAGCGCGGCAGCGGCCTCGCGCATCGCCGCCCCTCGCTGGTCCTCGGCGTCGCCGGCGGCGAAGGCGTGCTGCGCGCGGCCCAGGGCGTTGCGGGCGAGCTCGCGGCGGCGCGCGAGGTCGCGGTCGCCGTCGAGGAAGCGCTGCACACGGTCGCCGAGCTCGCGGGCGCTCTGGATCCGCGCGCTGCGCTGGGCCGCGGTCGCCTCGACGCACACCGTGTCGAGCTCGGGGGCGATGCCGCGTCCGGGCGCGCGCGCCGAGGGCCGCGAGTCGCCGCCCACGAGCGCTGCGTGCATGCCCCCCCGTGTCACCGATCCGGGGGGGCCGGCCGGCTGGCCGGCGCCCTCGGTGCCGCGCGGGTGAAGCGGCTCGCCCGAGAGGATCTCGAACAGCACGCAGCCCAGGGCGTAGATGTCGGTGCGCGCGTCGATGTCGCGGCTGCCGCACGCCTGCTCGGGCGGCATGTAGCCCGGCGTGCCGATCGTCGTACCGACGGCGGTGGCGTGCTCTCCGCTGCCGCTGACCACGTCGGCGAACTCGCCCTCGTCGTCCTCGCCGAGGATCTTGGCGACGCCCCAGTCGAGGATGTAGACCTCGCCGTAGTCGCCGAGCAGGATGTTGTCGGGCTTGAGGTCGCGGTGGACGACGCCGCGCACGTGGGCGAGCTCGACCGCGAGGCAGACGTCGACGAACGCGCGCAGGATGCGCTGCAGGCCGAACGCCTCGCGCTGCTCGGGGGCGATGAGGATCTTCGAGAGCGTGGTGCCGGTGAGCTTCTTCATCACGAAGAACGGCAGGCCGTCGTGGTCGCGGCCGATCTCGTGCACCGGCACGATCGCGGGGTGCTCGAGCCGGCCCTGGATCGACGCCTCGCGCAGGAAGCGCTGGATCGAGCGCTCGCTCGGGGAGGCCGCGCGCATGCGCTTGATCGCGACGTCGCGGCCGACTTGCTCGTCGCGTGCCGCGATCACCTCCCCCATGCCACCCTTGCCGATCAAGCGCGCGAGGCGGTAGCGCCCGGCGAGCAGCGGCCGACCCGCGCGTATCTCTGCTTCGGCGTCGGTCTGCTCGGCGGATTCGTCGACCGTGGGCTCTCCGACCACGGTGTTCTCCTCACTGCTCATGCCTCACCATAACCTCAGGTGGGGCGACGTTGTTGCGCCGCCGTGGGTCGGGGAAACTGCAGGTCAAGTCTCGCACAAGGAGAGACCATGAAGTTTGTCAGCGTGGTTCTAGGAGTGATGGTATCCACCGCGTGCAGCAGCGACCCCGGCGCCGATCCGGCGAGCGATCAAGCAAGCGACGACACACAGTCCGCAGCGCTGGTGAGCCCGTTCGAGATGCTCCGGCAGGCCGGTCATGGCGATCAGGGCGCAGGCGCGCCCGCCGTTCGCCGTGCGCTCGGGCACGGTGCCGACCGGGTGGCAGCCCTGCAGGCCGACACGATCGGGGATAACGCGCGCAACGGGCTGGTCGACACCGACCCCGACGACGGCGGCTGGGACTTCGTGTTCCCGTCGACGACGACCAGCCACACCGCGGTGGTGAGCTTCCCCAACCTCTACGGCGAGACCGCGCTCGGCCTCTGGGCAGCGGTGCAGAGCGGCAGCGCCGGCAACCGCGCGCTGCTCGCTGCCGTCGACGCGGGCCTGGGCATGCAGGCCAACCCCGACATCGACTCGCCGCCCGACTTCGCATTCGGCGTGCTGCTCGCCGAGCTCGCCGACAACCCCGGCTTCGCCGAGGTCGCGCGCGCGCACTACGACGCCAGGCGCGCATCGCAGGGCGGCGCCGCCGGCCTGGGCGCGTTCATCCGCGACAGCCGCCACGCGCGCAACGAGGACGGGCT
>DATIPJ010000770.1:0-2868 GCA_035472155.1 Kofleriaceae bacterium | reverse complement strand
GCTCATGCGCTGCTGGGTGGCGAGCCAGAGGGGCTCGGCCTCGGCGAGGAGGGCGCGGCCGGCGGCGGTGATAGACAGCATGCGCTCGCGGCGGTCGCGGCCGGTGCGGATCGCGATCCAGCCCTTGTCGTGGAGCGGGCGGCGCGTGACCGCGCGCGTGGCCTTGCGGAGGGCTCCGCACAGGCACGGCGAGGCCGTGGTGGCAGCCATGATGATGCTTGTATCTGCATACAATTGGATGCCCGCAAGCTGTACCTCTTCGCGTACAGCCTGGCTGTGCTGTTACGGCGCCACGGTGCCGGTGAGCGCCGCGCCGCCGCTCCAGTTGCTGTTGGGCGCGAGCTGCCAGGCGTGCGAGAGGGCGCCGTCCATCGCGGCGTAGATCAGCTCGAGGCGGCCATCCTTGTTGTCGGCGACGGCGAGCTCGCGGCCGGCGAAGCCGAAGGTGATCTCGTCGGACCAGTCGCCCGTGGGGAGCTGGACGCGATGGAACAGCTGGTCGTTGGTGCCGACGTAGAACACCTCGACGCGGCCGTCGGCGTTGGCGCCGGCGACGATCTTCTTGGCGGCGCCGCCGAGCGCGCTGATGCCCGACCAGTTGCTGTTGGGCGCCGTCTGCCAGGCGTGCTGGATGGCGCCCGCGGGCCCGGCGAAGAACAGCTCGAGGCGGCCATCGGGGTTCGTGGCGATCGCGAGGTCGCTCGCCGAGGCGCCGAAGCCGATCTCGCCCGACCAGCCGCCGGCGGCGAGCTGCACGCGGTGATAGAGGAGGTTGTTGGTGCCGATGTAAAACACCTCGAGGCGACCGTCGGCGTTGGCGCCGACTGCGATGTCCCGGGCCGCGCCGCCGAGGGCGCTGGCGCCGCTCCAGTTGCCGTTGGGCGCCGTCTGCCAGGCGTGGTCGAGCGCGCCGCCCGGGGCGGTGTAGACGACCTCGAGACGGCCGTCGGCGTTGCGGCCGACGGCGACCTCGGTGGCGGCGGTGCCGAACGCGATCTCAGCTGACCAGTCGCCGGTGGGGAGCTGGACGCGGTGAAACAGCTGGTCGTTGGTGCCGACGTAGAACAGCTCGAGGCGGCCGTCGGCGTTGGCGCCGAGCGCGAGCTTCTTGGCGAGGCCGCCGAGCGCGGACGCCGCGGACCAGCCGTCGGCCGTCTGGCGCACGTGCTGGATCGCGCCACCGGGGGCGATCCAGAACACCTCGAGCGTGCCATCGGTGTTGCGCGCTGTGACGACCTTCTCGACGTCGGCGACCGGGGCGGTGGCGGCGCCCCACTGGCCGAAGTCGTCGGCCTGCGACTGGTCGATATCGCAGTCACCGCCGGCGATCGTGACGCCGTTGCGCACCTGGCGGAGCTGCGCGCGCGGCTCCCAGCGGCCGCCGGACCACGCGAAGGTCTGCCAGCCGAAGGCGATCTTGCCGGCGTCGAACAGGCGCTGGATCGGGAAGAAGCCGCCGTAGGCGCCGGTGCGCGCGCGGCCCAGGACCGAGGCGACACCGTCGAAGTAGTCGTTGATCACGCCCTGCTGGCCGGGCGTGGCGTCGAAGTCGACGCTGAAGTAGATCGGCCGACCGGGCGGCATCCCGGCGGCGAGCGCCTGGCGGTTGGCCTCCTGTGCGTCGGCCACGCCGCGCGTGCGGCCCTTGAGCGCGTCGGACGCGCCGGCTTCCCAGTTGGAGACCAGGTCGACGCCGGCGGCCTGCAGCGAGCGCGCCTCGGAGGCGGTCAGGTTCTTGCCGGTGGTGTCGTGGCTGAAGTAGCGCACGGCGAACGTGTAGCCGGCGGCGCGCAGGCCCGACGGCGACGGCCGCGCCCACGAGTAGTCGACGCCCGAGCGCACGGTGACGTCGCTGGCGATGTCGCCGACGCCTTCCATGTCCGGATCGTCGGCGTCCGGGGCATCGAGGCCCATGCAGCCGGTGACGCCGGCCAGGCACATGCACGTGACGAAGACGCAACCGTTCCGAGCTCGTGTGTGCATCATGCGTCGACGGTAGAAGTGTGCAGCCGGCCGCCACAACGAAGCAATCGTGAACGGCGATGGCTTCGTCTTTCGTCGGTGGGCGCGTCGGCGCGCGGCCGCGCGGGGCGGTCGCGCGCTCGGTGGCCCGGGACACGGTTCTCGACGGAGGTGGTCGCCGCAACCGCTGAACATCAAGGACAGCGACATGTACGTCAGCGCAGCGCGCCGTCGACGTCAGCAGCTGCCAGCGACGGACGCGCACGCGGCGCGCGACATCAGTCGACCTGGAGGTCCGCCGGGCGGCGCGGGTCGCACTCGAAGAACACGTCGAACTGGTTCGAGAAGCACACCACGCGGATCGACGCGCCTGCGACGAGGCCGGCGGTCGCGATCCCGGTGCCGGGGAACAGGAAGATCTGGATCGGGCCGCTGCCGTCGTCGATGTCGAGCTTGAAGCCGAACGGGCTGTCGTCGACCAGGTCGCCGACCATCGTGCCGTCGAGCTCGAGCAGACGGCCCTCGGTGGCTTCTCCGACCGAGCCGGTCCGCTGCCTGTGCGGCTTGACGCGCTTGCCGTTGCCGAGCGAGGCGACCGCCGTCGGCTGGATCGCGAGCAGCCCGAAGCTGTCGACCAGCGTGCCGCTGACCTCGACCTCGGCGCCGAGGGCGCGCACCGCACCGGCGGAATCGAGGACGTAGATGCCGGCGTTGCCGTCCTGGATCGCGAAGCCGGCGTCGAAGGCGTTACTCGGCACGGTGACGGTGCCGCCGACGGGTCGTGTCTCGACGTGATCGAGATCGACGGTGCCTCCAATAACGGCATCGAACAGGTGCGCGAATTGCGCGACACTGTTCGTTACGCTCCGGCGCAGGGGCAGTACAAGGTCTATATCATCGACGAGG
>DATIPJ010000769.1:0-3737 GCA_035472155.1 Kofleriaceae bacterium | reverse complement strand
AAAAACTGCGGCTGCGCGGCAAGGGAATGCCGGATCGCAGCGGTGGCTACGGCGACCATTACGTGACGGTACAGATCGACGTTCCACACGACCTCGATGACGAGGCCAAGAAACTCCTGGCTCAGCTCGTAACTCGCCTGCGCAAACGCGGGCACAACGACTGAAACGTCGTAGACTCGAGGAGTCGTGACCAAACACACCGAGACTGCCGGTCAGTACCCCGTGATCCCACTCCGGACCGAGGTACAGCTGCCAGGACATGTGGGCCCTCTCGAAATCGGACGCGAGGCGTCGGTACGGGCGATCGAAGCGGCGACCCGCGATGACAACCTGATCGTCATCATCCCTCAGAAAAATCCTGCCGTCCGGGATCCCGGGCAGCGCGACCTTCACGAGGTCGGCGTGCGCGCCGAGATCGTACAGGTCGTCAAGCATTCGCCCGGTCGGTTCACCTGCGTGATGCGCTTCCTCGAGCGCGTGCACATCGATGCGCTGGTCGCGACCGAGCCGTTCCTGATCGCAAGCGTCTCCGGGCTGCACTCGACCTCGAGCGCGACGGCCGAGACCCTGATCGCCACGACGGCGAAGGTCCGCGATTACCTGCTCGCGGTCGTCACCGATGCGCAGGCCAAGGAGGCCAAGCCGGAGCGCGATTCGCGCGAGAGCAAGGAGACCAAGGAGCCGCGCGGCGAGCTGTCGCGCGCGCAGGTCCAGGCGATCGTCGATCCGGACAAGCTGGTCGACGCCGCCGCGCCGTACCTCGAGCTCGAGCGAGACGACCTCACGATGCTGCTGATCGAGACCGACACGATGAAGCGCCTCGAGCGCATCATCCCGTCGCTCGAGCGCCAGGCCACCGTGCTGCGGCTCAAGGCCGATATCGGCGCCGAGCTCGAGGGCGAGTCGTCGCGCACCCATCGCGAGCGCGTGCTGCGCGATCGCATGCGCCAGATCCAGGAGGAGCTCGGCGAGCAGGACGATAACGCCGAGGTCGACGACCTGCGCAAGAAGATCGAGGACAGCAAGATGTCCGACGAGGTCCGCGCGGTCGCCAAGAAGCAGCTGTCGCGGATGAGCCAGATGGCGTCGTCGTCGCCCGAGTACAACATCGCGCGGACGTACGTCGAGAACCTGCTCGAGATCCCGTGGAACGTGTTCACCGACGACCGGCTCGACGTGTCCGCCGCGCGCGCGATCCTCGAGGCGGAGCACTCCGGGCTCGACAAGGTCAAGCGCCGCATCCTCGAGTTCCTCGCGGTCAGAAAGCTCGCGCCCAACAAGCACGGGCCGATCCTGTTGCTCGTCGGCCCGCCCGGCACGGGCAAGACCTCGCTCGGCAAGTCGATCGCCTCGGCGCTCGGCCGCAAGTACGTGCGGATCTCGCTCGGCGGCGTGCGCGATGAGGCCGAGGTTCGCGGCCACCGCCGAACGTACATCGGCGCGCTGCCGGGCCGCATCGTGGCGGGCCTCAAGAAGGCCGGCTCGATGAACCCGGTGTTCGTGCTCGACGAGATCGACAAGCTGGCCGCCGACATGCGCGGCGATCCGGCCGCCGCGATGCTCGAGGTGCTCGACCCCGAGCAGAACAAGGACTTCGTCGATCACTACGTCGAGGTGCCGGTCGATCTGTCGAAGGTGATGTTCATCTGCACCGCGAACCAGACCGAGACGATCAGTCAGCCGCTGCTCGACCGCATGGAGCAGGTCGAGCTGTCGGGCTACACCAGCCTCGAGAAGCTGGCGATCGCCAAGAACCACCTGTTGCCCAAGCAGCTGGGCGAGCACGGCCTGGGCAAGGACCAGCTCGAGATCCAGGACGAGGCGATCACCGACATCATCCACAGCTACACGCGCGAGGCCGGCGTGCGAAACCTCGAGCGCGAGATCGCCGCCGTGTGCCGCGGCGCCGCAGTCAAGGTCGCCGAAGGCTTGTCAGGTCCGATCCATTTCGGCAGGACCCAGCTCGAGGACCTGCTCGGACCGCCGCGCCACGTGAGCGACACCGCGGGCCGCATGCCCGAGGTCGGCGTGATCACGGGCCTGGCGTGGACGCCGGTCGGCGGCGACATCATGTTCATCGAGTGCCGGATCTATCCCGGGAAGGGCGACGTCAAGCTCACCGGCCAGATGGGCGACGTGATGAAGGAGAGCGCGCAGGCCGCGTTCTCGTGGACGCGCGCCAACGCGGCTCGGCTCAACATCGATCCCGAGAAGCTCGCCAACAACGACCTGCACATCCACCTCCCGCAGGGCGCGATCAAGAAAGACGGCCCGTCGGCCGGCGTGGCACTCAGCTGCGCCGTGGTCTCGGTGTTCACGGGGCGGCCGATCCGCCACGATGTCGCGATCACGGGCGAGATCGACCTGCGCGGCCACGCGCTGCCGGTCGGCGGCATCAAGGAGAAGGTCATCGCCGCGCACCGCGCGGGCATCACGATCGTGTTCCTGCCCGAGCGCAACCTCAAAGACACGCTCGACATCCCCGACGAGGTCAAGCGCGAGCTCGACATCCGCACGATGACCAACATCGACGACGCGCTCTCGGTCACCCTCGGCGATGCGCCCCCGACCCCAGATCCCGAGCCGGCCATCCCGCCACCGACGGCCCCTTCGCGCGGCAACGTCGGCGAACGCCTGCCGAGCTGACCTCCGGCGAGCTCCGAGACCGCCTCGCGAGCCGCAACCGGGCGATTCATCGGAGGCCCGGCGACTCGCAGCGTCAGTGCATCGCGCGGATCACGGCATCGGTGTACTGCGCCGTGTTCGCGCGCCCGCCGAGGTCGCCGGTGCGCGTCTCGGGGCTGGCGAGCGCGGTCATCACGCCCGTCCGAAGCCGGTTCGCGGCCTCGCGCTGCTCGATGTGGTCGAGCAGCATCGCCGCCGACAGCATGAGGCCGGTCGGGTTTGCGATGCCCTTGCCGGCGATGTCGGGCGCCGTCCCGTGGACTGCCTCGAACATCGCGCACGCGCGCTCGCCGGCCTGGGCTGCGTCGCTTGGCAGATCGCCGATGTTGGCCGCCGGCGCGACGCCCAGGCCGCCGATCAGCCCGGCGGCGAGGTCGGAGAGGATGTCGCCGAACAGGTTCATCGTGACGATCACGTCGAACCGCTCGGGCGCGATCACGAGCTTCATCGCCGTGGCGTCGACGATCATGTCGTCGAACTCGATGTCCGGATAGCGCTTGGCGACCTCGCGCCCGGTGTCGAGGAACAGGCCATTGGACATCTTCAAGATGTTGGCCTTGTGGACCAGCGTGACCTTCTTGCGGCCGTGGCGGCGCGCGTACTCGAATGCATAGACGATGACGCGCTCGCTGCCCAGCCGCGTGATGATGGCGATCGATTCGGCCGCTGTCCGCCGCGGATCGATGTAGTGCTCGATGCCGGCGTAGAGGTCCTCGGTGTTCTCGCGCACGATCACCAGGTCGACGCCCGTGAACCGCGATGGCACGCCGGCCAGCGTGCGCGCCGGCCGCACGTTGGCGTAGAGATCGAAGTGCTGGCGCAGCGTGACGTTGACCGAGCGGTAACCGCCGCCGCTGGGGGTGGCGAGCGGCGCCTTGAGCGCGAGCCGCGTGCGCTGGATCGACGCCAGCGTCGCCGCGGGCAACGGATCGCCGTGCCGGGCCACCGCGCCCGCGCCGGCATCGACCCGCTCCCACGCGAGCTGCCCGCCGCAGGCCTCGATCGCGCGCAGCGTCGCAGCGGTGATCTCGGGGCCGATGCCATCACCTTCG
>DATIPJ010000768.1:0-6210 GCA_035472155.1 Kofleriaceae bacterium | reverse complement strand
CGGTCGGCTTCTTCTGGCTGCGCACAGGCTCGGGCTTGACCGGCGGCGTCGGCTTGGCAGCCGGATCGCCGGGCCGGCCCGATGGCGCGAGCGCAAACGCGCCGCCCGCGAGCACGTGCACGGTGCCGTCCTCGACGAGGTCGAAGATGACCTCGCGCAGCGCGGCGTACTGCTGCTTGTGCGCGCCGAGCTCGTCGGCGAGCGCAGTGAGCTTGATGCCCGGGGTTACCAGGCGGGACAGGGTGTCGATGATCGCCTGTCTGTCGATCGTGGACATGGTTGTTACGGATTCCTTCACTTATCGAAATGCATGTAGATGAGCGTCGTCACCGGCGACGTACATCGTGCCGTCGCGCGCGATCGCCGGCGTCGTATCGACGTCGCCGGAGAACGCGAGCAGCCACAGGAGCGTACCGTCGGGCGCGATCGCATAGAGATGTTCGTCTTCGGCACCGACGAGGATGGTGCCGTTGCTGGCGATGCCGGGGGTCGCGACGATCTTGTCGGCGGCCGCGACCTTCCAGCGGACCTGGCCGGTCGGGGCGATCGCGTAGAGCGCGCCGTCGAGCGAGCCGACATAGATCGTCCCGTCGCCCGCGATCGCCGCGCCGCCGCGGATCTCGCCGCCGGCGACCGCCTTCCACAGGACCTGGCCCGCCGGGCTCACCGCCCACAGCGCGTGATCGTCGCTGCCGACGTAGATCGTCCCGTCGGCGCCGATCGCAGGCGCCGCGTCGACGTCGCCGCCGGTGCGGACCTCCCAGCGCTTCTTGCCGGTGGCCGCGACCGCGTACAGCGCGTCGTCCTGGCATCCGGCGTAGACCGTGCCGTCCGAGCCGAGCGCCGGCGCCGAGGCGACGTGCTCGGGCGTCGCGAGCTTCCAGCGCAGCGTGCCGTCGGGCCAGATCGCGTGGATGCCGTCGCCGCCGACGTAGATCGTTCCGTCGGGGCCGATCGTCGGGCCGCCGTCGACGTCGCAGCGCGATGACTCGGGGCCGAAGCCGTTGGGGTCGCACGCGCCGAGCCGGACCTTCCACTTGAGCTTGCCCGCGGCGGTCACCGCGTAGAGGTGATCGTCGTCGGAGCCGACATAGATCGTCCCGTCCTCGGCGATCGCCGGGGTGCTCCACGAGCGGTCGGCCATCGCGAGCTTCCACCGGGGCGCGCCGTCGGGACCGAACGCGTACAGCCCGCCGTCGTGGGCGGCGACATAGATCGTCCCGTCGGGGCCGATCGTCGGCGAGCCGGCGACCACACCGCCGACGGCGGCGCTCCACAGCTCGGTGGGCTGGCTCTTCGGTGCGGGACCGCCGCGCCGGCCGGTGTGCCGGGCATCTCCGCCGAGCATCGCGAACGGCGGCGGACCGCTCGGCGGCGGAGCCTCGGAGGCGCGCGGCACCGCGGCGGCAGCACCGGTCGCCGGCGCCGCGGCAGCCGTCGTCGGGCGCGGGTCCACGCAGACGCCGCGCTCGCAGACGCGCGGGTCCTTGCAGTCGGTGTCCTTGCTGCACCCGACCGATCGCGACTGGGCGCCGCTGCACCCGGTCGCAGCGACGGCCGCCACGGCCATCGCCCCGAAACCAGCTCTCACGGGGCGCACCCTAGCAGAAATTCAGCAAAGGCAAGCGACGAACGGGGGTCACGGTCGGCCGGCCCTCAGGCCTTGGGCAGATCATTCGAGAATCGTTCGGCAAGCTTCTCGAAGTAGCGGCGGGTTTCCTCGAGCACGATCGGATCCTGGTCCGGGTACATCCGAATGCCGTGCGCGCCGAACGGATCGGTCGTCACCGGGCCGACCGGCAACCCACCGACGATGCCCGTTTGCTCGTGATAGAGCAGCGCCAGCACTTCGGAGTGGTTCTCCGGCACCAGGAACGTCCTACGCCCGAGCTCTGGGCGCCCGTCTTTGAAGCCGTCCACCAGCTTGGCCATCTCGAACATATCGAGTCTAGCTTCGTGTCGAGATGCGCGAAAGGCCCAAGGCGTCCCCACGAGAGGCAACCATCGCTACCCCACACATGTAGCCGTCATGCGATGGTTAGACCGTGCTCGAGCTGTGGTTTGACTTCTCATGTCCGTATGCGTACCTCGCTACGCGCCGTGCCAAGCAGCTCGCCGTCGAGATCGACTGGCGGCCCATGCTCCTCGGCGGCGTGTTCCGCGGCATCGGCGCCGGCGACGGGCCGATGGCGACGATTTCGCCGCAGAAGCAGGCGCACAACGTCCACGACATGCACCGCTGGGCGGACCTGTTCGGTGAGCCGTTCCGTCTACCGCCTGCGCATCCGATGCGTACTGTCCTGGCGCTCCGAACGCTGCTGGCGCTGCCCCGCGCCGACTGGCCGGCCGCGATCGAGGCGATCTACGCCGCGTACTGGCAGCGCGGCGAAGATGTGAGCAAACCCGAGGTCATCGCCGGTGCGCTCGCCGGCGCGGGCATCCCCGCCGAGACCATCGCCGGGGCGGCGGCGCGCACCGAGGATGCGGCGATCAAGGACGAGCTCCGCCGGCGGACCGACGAGGCGATTTCCCTCGGGATCTTCGGGGCGCCGGCGTGGATCCGCCGCGATCTCGGTGAGCCGCTCCTGATCTGGGGCCAGGACCGCATGCCCTGGGTCGAGGCGATGATCGCCGGCTGGAAGCTCAGCGGCCCGCCGCCGGGAGGCGCGCGCAGGCTCGCACCGAGCCAGCCCGCCGTCGCCGGCAAGACGCTCGACGTCTACTTCGACGTCTCGAGCCCGTTTGCGTATCTCGGGTTGACGCAGCTCCCGGCGCTGGCCGGGATCGGCGTACGTCCCCGGCTCGTGCCGATCCTGCTCGGCGCCCTGTTTCGCGACATCCAGCAGGCCAACGTGCCGTGGTTCGCGATGCCACCGCCCAAGCAGCGCTACTTCGGCCTCGAGATGCAGCGCTGGGCGAGCTGGTGGGGCGAGCCCTTCGAGCTACCGCGCAAATTTCCACAGCGGACGATCGCCGCGCAGCGCCTGTGCATCATCGCCGCGTCGCATGGCTGGGAGCTCGGACTCGCGATGGCGACCGCGCTCGGCCGCGCGATGTGGGGCGAGCAGCGGGATCTCGAGGACACCGAGACCCTGCGGTCGATCGTCGCGTCCGTGCTCGAGCGCCGAGGCGAGGGTTTTCCCGACGGAACGCCCGCGCAGGGGGCGCAGGCCTGGCTCGATCGCACGCAGGATGCGGCGATCAAGGCCGAGCTCGCGGCGAACACCGCTGCGGCGCGCGAGGCCGGGGTGTTCGGCGTGCCGACGTTTGTCGTCGACGGCAAGCACCTGTTCTGGGGCCAGGATCGCCTCGAGCTTGTCGCGCGCGCCCTCGCCGGCTGGACGCCGCCCTAAAACGGCCCGGTCTACTTGCGCTTCGTGCCGCGCCGACGGCGCCGCGCCTTGTTGCGCGCGAGGCCGCGCTTGTGCGCCGCCGCCTTGCGCGCCTTCATCCGGCGATCCTTGAGCCTTCTCTTCTGCTTGTACTTGGGACGGTCCTTCAACCGCTTCTTGTCCCGTCGTCCGCTTGCCATGCGCGTGTTATCGACAAAACCGCCCATGAGAGCAAGTGGATGCGGTCTGTAACCATCGGGGCCGTTTGTCGTATATGACCAATCGGTCGAATGGCCGAGGCGAAGGACCTGATGCAGCGATACTGCGACGGCGACGCGGGCGCGTTTCGCGAGCTGTACGCGCTCGTCGCCCCACGCCTGCTCGGGTATCTGCTGAAGATGGCGCGCGACCGTGCCCTCGCCGAGGATCTGCTGCAGCAGACGTTCTTGAAGGTGCATCGTGCGCGCGGCGCCTACGTGCGCGGCGCCGACCCGCTGCCCTGGATCTACTCGATCGCGCACCGCACGTTCATCGACCAGGCGCGCAAGCACAAGCGGGCCGTGGTTCGCGTCGGGGAGGCCGATGAGCTTCCGGAGGTTGCCGCCGCGATCACCGGCGAGTCCGACGACCGCCGCGACGAGGGGCGCGCCGATCCCGAGGCAGTCGCCGCGGCGCTCGACGCGCTCGCCGAGCTGCCCGCGCCGCAGCGCGAGGCCGTGGTGCTGACCAAGCTCGACGGGCGCACGGTCGCCGAGGCGGCCGAGATCGCCGGCACGACGGTCGGCGCGATGAAGGTGCGTGCGCACCGCGGCTACGAGGCGCTGCGCAAGCTGCTCGGGCGGCGCGCCGCGCCCGCCCAGCCGACCGAGCCCGCACAGCCCACGCCGCGCTCGAAGACCGCCGGAGGTGCGCCGTGAGCGCGATCGACGACCTGTCCCGGCTGCCGCCGCCCGCGCCGCCGCCGATGTCGCCGATGCTCGAGGCCGAGCTCGCCCGGCTCGCCCCCGTCGCGACCCGCCGCCCATTCCGCCAGGTCGTGCTGCTCGTCGCGCTATCGCTGGTCTACGGCGCCGGCGTGCTCGCCATGCTCGCGATGCGGCCCGACGCCCGCGAGCTGCCGATGGGCTGGCTGTTCGGCGCCGCCGTCGCCTGGCTCGTCGGGTTCGTCGTCCCGCTGTACCTGGCCACGGTGCCGCGGCGCGGAGCGATCACGCCGCGCTGGCGGCTCGCCGGCATCGCCGCGCTCGTCGGTTCGGTCGGCTTCGTCGCGCTCGGCCTGTGCGTGCATCCGAGCGGCCCGAGCACCGTCATGCTCGGCTGGGACCACTTCGGCCGCGGGGCGGGGTGCCTGGGCACCGGCGTTGCGACCGCGCTCGTCCCGGTCGTCGGCGGCGCGATCGCCTTGCGCGGCGCCCTGCCCGTCGGCTCGCGCTGGATCGCCGCCGCGCTCGGCGCCGGGGGCGGCAGCCTCGGCGGCCTGGTGCTGCACCTGCATTGCCGCGTCGGCGACGCCCTCCACATCGGCCTGTTCCACGGCGGCGTGGTCGGCGTCTCGGCGCTGCTCGCCGCCGCGCTCGTCCCGCGCGCGACCGACGTGCGATAAGCTGCGCCCCCGTGACCGGCCTCGTTCTGTCTTGTGAGCATGCGTCGTGGACCTTGCCGCCCGGCATCGATCTCGGAGTCCCGCTCGACGTGCTGCGCTCGCAGGCGAGCTGGGACCATGGCGCGTTCGACATCGCCACGCGGTTGTCCGAGGCGGTCGGCCTACCGGTCCACGCCGGGGCGTTCTCTCGGATGTTCGTCGATCTCAACCGCGCCGCCGATCATCCCGACGCCGTCCCGGTGACGAGCTACGGCGCGCGCGTCCCGGGCAACGCCCGGCTCACCGCCGGCGACCGCGCGGCGCGCCTGGCGGCGTTCCACGCCCCGTACTGGGAGGCGGTCCTCCGCGACGTCACCGCGCGCATGCACGACGGCGGCTCGGTGCTGCACTTCTCGTCGCACAGCTTCGATCCCGCGCTCGACCCGGCCGCGCGCACGTTCGAGGTCGGCGTGCTCTACGACCCCACGCACGCGTTCGAGGCCGAGCTCGCCGAGCGCTTGCTGTTCCGGCTGCGCGGCGCCGGGCTCGACGTGCGCGCCAACCAGCCCTACACCGGCATCGGGCCGGCGATCTGCACGTCGCTGCGCAAGGAGCTCGGCGCGCGCTACGCCGGTATCCAGTTCGAGACCTCGCACGCGGTGACCTACCGCGCCGGCGGCTGCGCCCGGGTCGCCGATGCGATCGCCGGCTTCTTCGACAGCCTGTGACGAGCGACCGGGCCTTCAGCAGCCCGGGGTGCCGGACTTGAACGCCAGGTTGAGCGTGTCGACGCGCGCCTTGCCCTGGGCGGGCACGGAGAACGTATCGTCGTTGGCCCAGCAGTCGGCCGCCCCGATCTTGCCGCGCACGTGAATGGTGTACGGCCCCGACGGCATGCTCGTCACCGTGAGCGTCTCGTCGTTCTCGATGCACGACGAGACCTGCGGCGAGCTGCAGTTGACGGTGTAGTTGCCCACCGTCGTCGATCCGCGCGTGCGCACGAACGTGACCGGCGCGCAGCCGCCGTCGCTGCGCGCCAGCGTGATCGTCATCGTCGTGATGCCAGCGCCCATCATGCTCGTGCCGCCGCAGTTCGTCGCGCGGGGCGGCGCGGTGAGACCGAGCACCAGCTGCCCATTGGTATCGACCGCGAAGGTCACCGGCTGAAGGCGCGTGTCCTGGTTCGCCGCGATCACGACGTCGCTCTGCATCGGCGCCGTCACCGAGGTCAGCGCCGGCCCATGGAGCTCGAACCGGATATCGTAGGCCCCGACGTCGAGCGGCTGCGACGTGGTG
>DATIPJ010000767.1:0-1695 GCA_035472155.1 Kofleriaceae bacterium | reverse complement strand
TTCGGGGCCGGGGAAGGGGTCGTCGGGCGCGCCGTAGATCTTGGCGAGGCAGGCGTCGAGTGCGCCGGCGCAGGTCGGGTCCTCGAGGAAGTCGGCGTTGCCGTCGAGGGTGGTGAGCGAGTCGGCGGCGCCAGGGTCGCGGGCGCAGGCGGGCGCAGCGTCGCCGGTACAACTCTCGACGGACGTGATCGCGAGCGAGAGGTTGATACAGAGCAGGAAGTAACCGCGTCCGGAGTTTTCGGCGAGGGCCATGCATTCGTCGTTGCCGTTCGACGCGTCGGTGATCGGGGTACACGTGCTGCCCGGGAGGCAGGCCTCGCAACGCGTGCGTTGGGCAAAGGCGCACTCGCCGACCGAGCCATAGAAGCTGTAGGGGTTGCCGCCGGTGCTCGCGACGGTGGCCGTATCGGCGAGCGGTGGACGCGCGCCCGGCGTCGTGGCGGCCCGCGCCGCCGGCGAGCCTTCGGTGGTCGCCGGGACGAGCGCGGCGGCGATCGCGACCTCGTCGGGGATGGGCTCGAGGGCCGCAAGCAGCACCGGGTTGACGGCGAGCCGAGGCTCGGTGGAGCCGGGGCTGGGCTCGATGTACGCCGCGATCACGGCAAGTCGTGGCGCAGGCACGACGACCACCGGGCCGTCGTGGTGACCTGCATCGTCGGCCAGGGCCACGAGGAGGTCGAGGCCGCGACCCGCAAGATGAGCCCATGCGGGCGTGCGATTCCATTGCGCGTCGAGCCAGAGCTCGGCCGCGTCAGCCGGTCGCCGGGAACCGGACGTTGCGGTTCCCGCCACGCTCGACGGAAGCGCGCTCGCCGACGGCAAAACGGCTCGACTGCGGGGATCGAGCGCGGCCACGGCGGAAGGCGATCCTGGAGAAGGGTGGGCGCCTTGCGCAGCGAGGGCGCCACTGGTGGCGGGAGCAAGCCGCGGTGCGATGACCGCGTCGAGCGCACCGAAGGCGACGCGGACCACACCCAGAGGGTCGGAAGGGTCGGCCGCCAATCGGGCGTCGTCGACTGCGAGGAGTCGAGCGACCTGTTCGTCGATGTCGATCGCGGTCCGCGCGGTCCGCGCGGTGGGCAGAGCGGTGACGGTGCGCGCGGTGCCGCGGTCGAGCGACAGCCCGGCGAAGAGGACGCGGCGCGCGGCGATGCGCTGTGTAGTAGTCCACGAACTGGCAATCTCGGGCGAGATGCCGAGTAGGTCGCGCAGCTCGAGATCGCCCGGATCGACGGAGTTGTCGGCGGTGCTACATGCCGCGGCGACGAGCGCCGAGAGAATGGCGACACGACTCGATGGCCCCATCATCACCGGCCATCGTACATGAGGTCGAAGGACTCGAATTTTTCAGGGCGGTAATCGACCGCTGTTTCCCCGTGGAGTAAGCCCGCCTCACGGTCGAGATGCGACCCGGCTCCTATCGATTCGCGTAGATGTCGATCTCACGATCGAGTGACCTGGCGCGCGCTCGAAATGCCCTGGATGTCGCGAGCGACCGGTGCCCGCGTTGGTGCGAGACCCGTCAGCGTAAACCGCATTTCAGCGCGAGACGCCTCGGGGTGAGACGTATGAGCACGAAAGGTGAGCGCGCGACACCTCAGCGCGACACGTCAGCGCGAGACGCGTCGGCGCGAGACACGTCAGCGCGAGACGCGTCGGCGTGAGACACGTCAGCGTGAGACGCGTCGGCGCGAG
>DATIPJ010000766.1:0-5308 GCA_035472155.1 Kofleriaceae bacterium | reverse complement strand
GGAACGCAGTAGTTTTCACGCAGTACGCGTCAGCGCTCCAGCGTCACATCGAGCCGCGAGGGGCGCGGGCCGCCGACGGTGACCGTGCGGTGGGTGATCACCGGTGCGCCGTACACCAGCCGCCCATCGGTGGCGGTGGGGAGCGGTGGGCGCCAGAACGTGACGTCGTAGGTGCCGATCGCGAGCTCGTCGATGCGAAACCGGCCTCGGTCGTCGGTGATCGCGTAGTACGGCGTGTCGGAGGCGACGACCCACGCGGCGCCGAGCGAGCCGTCGTCGGCCTCGATGCGGGTCACGCCGGGCTGCGCCTGCACGACGAGGCGCCCGCCCTCCTGGAGCTCGAACGGCCGCGCGCCGCCGGGCTGCGTGACGCGCAGCTTCACCGCCGTCGCATCGCCGTAGATCGCCAGGCCGGCGGGCAGCGGCGTGACGATCTGCACCGCGGGGGCGAGCGCGCAGCCGCGCTTGGCGATCGTGCCGCCGACGCTGGCGGGGCGGCCGTAGCTCGGCATCGTGCGGCCGAGCTCGACGTGCTCGATGAAGACCAGCACACCGCTCACTCCGCCGCCATCGCCGATACGCACGCTCGGGTGCTCGATCGCGCCGCACGCGGTGACGACGGGCGCCGGGGCCGCGCCGCGCCACGTCACGCTGCCGTCGATCGCGCCGGTCAGACCCGAGGTGGCGCTGTAGCGCGAGGCGCGTGCGCCAGCGCCGCGCGCCGACGGTACAAGCGGGGATGGATCGCTCGCTCCGCCGTACGGATCGCCGTAGGTGGCGCCGCCGTAGGGATTGCCGCCATAGGGCTCGCCGTCGCGCCGCCGGCGCCGCGGAGCGAACAGGTGTGCATCGCTGCCCTCGCCGGTCGTCAGGTGCGCCGACTGCTGCGCGAGGTCGCCGTAGCCATCGTCCTTGTCGGAGCCGGCCGGATACAGCTGCGGCCGCGGGCCCGATCCGCAGGCACAGAGGGCGAGCAGCAGCATGGTTCGGCCGCGCATCGCCTCAAGCATGCAACGCGCGGCGCGATCGTTCAACGCCGCTTCGTTCGCTAGGGCGCCCGACGGAAGTACTGATCGAGCTGCTGCGCGACGGCGGCCAGGATCGCGCGCGCGTCGGCGATCGAGATCGACGTCGCGTACGACACGCGCAGCCCGTTGCGCGCGAAGGCGAGGTTGGCGATCACGTGCGCGATCGGCTTTCCGATCACGAGCTGGATCGTGCGGCTGTCGTTGATGCGCTGCTGGACGCGCGCAACCGACGCGACGAGCTCTGCGGCATCGGCGTCGCTGGCGAACCGCAGGTTGCCGCGCACGAGCCAGCCGCGCGGTACGAGCTCCATCGCGATCGAGACCCGCTCCGGGGTCGGCACCGACGGGATGCCGAGCCCGAGGTCATTGCCCGCGAGGTCGACGCGCTTGCCGGGCAGGCCGAGCGTGACGACGAGCGCGGGGCCGCGCGGGTCGCCGCTCTCGCTCTCGATCTTGCGGATGCCGGCGAGCCACGGCGGCAGCGCGCCCGTGGCCTCGACGGTATCGGCGTTGCCCTTGCCAGCGGCGGTCAGCGCGCCGAGATCGGAGGGCTGCGCGAGCAGGAACCAGCCCTGGAACGGCGAGAGGAACACGCGCACATCGCCGGGGACTGCCTTGCCGGTGCGACGGCCGAGCAGGCCGCCCTTGGCGACCGACCACGCGACCGGACCGTTGCCGGCGAGGAAGTCGCGCAGGGCGGTGCGCGGCAGCGCGGTGCGGCCGACCAGCGTCGTCGCGGTGGCATCGCGCGGCCGCGGCGACGAGATGACGAGCGTCTCGAGCTTGTCGACGAGGTTGGCGTCGCGCGCGCCGAACAGCAGGCGATAGTCGGGCAGCGGGCGCAGCAGGCGCTCGGTCTGCGCCGCCCACTCGGTGCCGCGCAGGCGATCGAGGCGGAGCAGCGCGGTGACGACATGCCCATCGGGGAAGTACGCGAGCAGGTTGGCGGCGGTGCCCGCGGTCGTGGGCGCGCCGTCGACCGCGGGCTGATCGCTCGCCCCGGGGGCGCCCGACGACGCGGCGAGCTCGGCGGCGAGCACCGCGGGATCGAAGGCGCTGGTCGGAAGCGCGGCGGGGCGATCCGATCCGGCGCCGGCGCCCGAGCCGGCCCCCGGAGGTACCGCGGTGACCTGGGTGCTCGAGGCATCGCCGCCGGCATCACGCAAATGCGCGCCGGCATCGCTGAGCTCCGCGCTCGCAACCTGCGCTGCATCGGTTCCGGCGTCGCCGATGTCCGTGCTGGCGACGCGCGAGGCATCGCCCGCGTCATCGGCGCTCGCGGTCACCTGGCTCGCATCGACGCTCGCGTCATCGGCGCTCGCGACCGCGGGCTCGCCGGCATCGGGCTCCCCGGCATCGTGGTCGGCAACGATCTCCGGCTCGGCATCGGGCGCCGCGTCGACGCCGGCATCGGGCCGCGCGTCGGGCCGCGCATCGGGTCGCGCGTCGATCGGCGCATCCGGCCGCGCGTCGATCGGCGCGTCGACGCCCGCATCCGCGATTCCCTCGCCCGGCCCCGGCACGGGCGGGCTCTGCGCCGCGTTCGCCGCCTCCTCCGCGGCCTCGCGCGCGCGATCGGGCTCCTTCATCGGCGGCCGCGCGACCTCGGGCGGCAGCGCCTCGACCTCGGGCGGCGGCGGCGCGAGCTCGATGTCGATCAGCTCGCCGCCGCGCATCGAGACCGGTGCGATCGTCCACCACGCGATCGCTGCCACGATGTGCAGCACCGCCGACATCATCAGCGCCGGGCGGATCGACGTCTTTTGGCTTGCGAGAGGTGGCACGATTCTCGACGGGCGACCTCCACCGCAGTAGCATTGGCGCATGGCCGAGTCCAGCGAACGGGCGCCGTCGTCCGACGAGACCGAGGCTACATGAAGCTGACCAAGGATCAGGTCGCCGCGGTCGTCACCGAGGCGTCGCAGAAGATGTCCGATCCCAATTATTCGGCCGTGCTCGTGGGCGGCTTCGTGCAGCACCAGACGCCGGTCGCACAGTTCATCAGCGCGCACGAGCGCGAGCTCGGCGGCGCCGAGGCGATCGTCAACGTGATCTTCCACTGTGCGCTGGTCGCGCAGTGCTACCAGCGCAACGGCGGCAAGGTGCGAACGCTGACGTACGAGGACCTCGATGCCGCCGCGCGCGGTGAGCCGCTGGCGCGCCTCGAGGCCGCACAGCTACCGCTGCACGAATTCATCAAGGCCAACATCGAGAGCGTCGACGCGCAGAAGCTGGTCGCGATGATCGCGCTCGCGATCGATGGTACTAGCTGACGCTGGAGCCCAGTCATCGGCCGCATGGAACGGACCGCGCGGCGGCGATGTGATAAGCCTTGCCAATGGCAAATCCGACCGCGACGTTCGAGACCTCGCTCGGCTCGTTCACCGCCGAGATCTTTCAGGACAAGATGCCCGTGACCGCGGGCAACTTCGTGAAGCTGGCCAAGAGTGGCTTCTACGACGGGCTGCACTTTCATCGGATCATCAAGGATTTCATGATCCAGTTCGGGTGCGAGTATTCCAAGGATCCCAACAGCCCGCGCTGTGGCACCGGGGACTCGCCGTTCGGCCGGATCAAGGACGAGCACCCGGCCGCGCACAAGATCTCGAACGAGCCGGGCACGCTGTCGATGGCCAACACCGGCCAGCCCAACTCGGGCGGCGCCCAGTTCTTCATCAACACCGTTCACAACGACCGCCTCGACTGGTTCACGCCGGGGCCATCGAAGCACCCGGTGTTCGGCAAGATCACGTCGGGGATGGATGTCGTGAAGAAGATCGAGGGCTCCCAGACGGCGAGCAACGATCGGCCCAAGACGCCGATCAAGATGCTCAAGGTGACGATCAACGAATAGTCAGGTCCGTCTAGGCTTCGGCCATGTGGCCGAGCTTGCGGATCTCG
Organism: Kofleriaceae bacterium; assembly: GCA_035472155.1. Taxonomy (GTDB): domain Bacteria; phylum Myxococcota_A; class Polyangia; order Haliangiales; family Haliangiaceae; genus JABFXX01. The sequence continues at coordinate 1,379 of DATIPJ010000766.1, read as the reverse complement.
TCGAGCTGATCGCGGAGCTGCATCTCCTCGAGGTAGTCGCGCATGCCGGGCCGCGTCTCGACATACGCCGACCACGCGCCCTTCATGAAGCTCTCGAGGTCGACGCCGTGCTCGACGCACAGCTCCGCGGCCTGGGTGAGAAACCGCCCGACCTCGGCGTGCCAGGGCATCGTCTCGACCGGCTCGTTGATCGACTCGCTGGGCTCGGCGATCTCGATATCGGCGTCTGCCGTGTTGTTGTGGTTATGCACGATGTACTCCTGTATCTATCGGAAGCATTGATCGTGCCGAGCGCACCCTCCGCAACCGGCCAGGGTGCGACGTCAGCGCTCGGTGAGCAACAGGCAGCGCAGCAGCTCGGCGACGCCCCACGCCTGGGCGACACATCCGCCCGGTGTGTACGGCGGCTGTGCGTCGAATACCTCGCTGACAAACCCGATGCAGTTTTCTCCCAGGTGTGCGATCAGCCCGTCGAGCAAGCGCCGTGCGCCGGCGACGTCCTCCTTGTGGACCCGCAGCACCGCATCGACGTACGGGCCGATCAACCAGCTCCACACCGTGCCCTGGTGATACGCAGCGTCGCGCGTGAGAAGATCGCCATGGTAGGTCGGCTTGAAGTCGGGGTGATGCGGCGATAGCGAGCGTAGCCCGACCGGTGTCAGCAGCTCGCGCGCGACGGTGTCGACCACCGGCTTCCAGTAATCGGCGGCGAGCACCGGGTTGGTGAGCGAGATCGCGAACAGCTGATTGGGCCGGCACGCGGGGTCGTCGCCGTGCTCGCCGTCGACGACGTCGAACAGATGACCGCGCTCGGGGTTCCAGAACCGGCGGTTGAACGAGGCGAAGGCGCGCTCGGCCGCGGCCTGCATCCGGGCCGCCGCCGCGAGGTCGTTGGCCCCGGTGAGCCAGCCCTCGAGCAGGCGCAGCGCGTTGTACCAGAGCGCGTTGATCTCGACCGCCTTGCCGCGTCGGGGCGTGACCACCCAGTCGCCCGCCTTGGCGTCCATCCAGGTCAGCTGATAACCGGGCGCGCCCTGGTGGAGCAGGCCGTCGGCCGGGTCGACGTGGATGCCGAAGCGCGTGCCGCGCAGGTGGTGCTCGACGATGTCGACGAGCGCGGGCAGCAGGCGCTCGAGGGTGCGGCGATCGTGGCTCGCGTGCAGGTAGCGTTCGATCGCGTGGAAGAACCACAGCGTGGCGTCGGCCGTGTGATAGAGGCCCTCGTTGGCGCCCTCGGGGAACAGGTTCGGGACCAGACCGTCGCGGATGTGGTGGGCGAACATCCGCAGGATCGACCCGGCCTCGGCGACGCGCCCGGTGCACAGCGTCAGGCCCTCGAGCGAGATCATCGTGTCGCGGCCCCAGTCGGTGAACCAGTG
>DATIPJ010000765.1:0-2350 GCA_035472155.1 Kofleriaceae bacterium | reverse complement strand
CGCCGATGCCGCCGGCACGCTGCTGCTGCGGCTCGATCGGCAGGCCCACGCGTTCGGCGCCGCGATGCGGATCCCGAGCTGGATGCCGCCGATGCGCGTCGTCCCGATCGACCCGGCGCAGTCGGGAGGGATCGCGGTGCTCGAGATCGACGACGGCGGCGACGGTGTCATCGTCGGCGAGTTTCCGCTCGCCGATCTCCGTCCGGGTCAGGCGCTGACGCCGCGACGGACGTATCGCGTGCCGGGCGCGTTCCGCGGCAACGACCGCGCCGGCCGGCTGTACATGAAGTCGGCCGACGCCGAGGAGATCGTGGTCTACGCCAGCGGGACAGCGACCGCGCGGCTGCCCGCGCTCGCCGGCATGACGCTGCGCCCGAGCCCCGACGGCCAGCTGATCGCGGCGATCGCGGCCCCGCGCCTGGTGCTCCTGACCGCCAGCGGCCAGGTCCGCTGGGAGACCGCGCTGTGGCACGAAGCCGACGTCGTCTGGACCAGCGACGGCGAGCTCGTCGCGGCGGGGCACTCCGGCGTGGCCACGGTCGACCTGGCCACCGGGGCGCTCGTCGAGCGGCGCTGCGGCTGGGCCTTCGGGCTCTCCGACGTGCCGTTCGACAGCAGCCGCGATGGCCCGACGATCTGCGAGGCCGCGCGCTGAGGCGCTGGCTCAGGTGCTCTCGATCTCCTCGAGCTCGCTCGGGTCGAGCTCGATGGCGTCGTCGGCCACGCTGTCGTTGGGCCCGCCGAGGTGGCGCACCAGCGAGAGGTGGATCTGGCTGCGGATCATGCGCAGCACGCTGTCGAGCTCAGCGGTCGGCAGCTTGAGCCGCCCGCGCAACGCGGCGAGCGTCGCGCGCACCAGCTGCTCCTTGGCCTTCTCGAGCCAGCGGAACGCGGTGACCCGGTGGATGCGATAGATCGCGCCGATCTCGTCGATGTTGAGGCCATCGACGTGGTGGTAGCGGAGCAGCGTCTGCTCGCGCGCGCCGAGCTGGCCGAGCGCCTCGCCGAACGCGGCGCGGAACTCGTGCGCGTACGTGCGCTTCATGTATTCCACTTCGGGGTCATCGCTCGCGATCGCGTGCTGCGCGATCAGCTGATCGTCGTCGATCAGCACCTCGCGCTTGCCCTTGCGCAGCTCGTTGAGGCAGGTCCGCACCGCGACCGAGCGCACCCAGCGCCGCAGGTCGCCGCGCCCGCCGTACTCGGCGATCTTGCCCGGGCTGGTAGGGTGACCTGCGTTTCCGCCGCCCACGAACAGCCGCTGTCGCACCAGCTGCTTCACATCTTGCAGCCGGGGCGGACCGACCCGCATGCGCTGCAGCGCGACATCGACCTCACGCATGTAATCGCGGTCGAACGCGGCGAGCGCGCCGGGCTGCTGGTGAGCGCACGCGCACGCGAGGTAGAGGTCGGCGGGCCGCAGCCCGTCGAGCGCGGTCTCGGCGAGGTCCGGCGTGGCCTGCCGCGCGATGAACGCGACGACCGCGACGGCATCGACCGATAGATCCGGCCAGGCTGCACGACCCTGGGCGACGATCGCCCACAGTCGACGGTCGAGGTCCGCGATCGCCTCGAGCTGCGGGCGGACTGCCGCGGGCGCAGCATCAACGAACGGACGCACCAGGCTCGGCGTGGTCACCGTCACGGATTAGGCCATCGTAGGTGACGATTGGTCAAACGATCTGCCTTGGGCTACGATTTGCTGCAGGACTCGACGGATGGAGCCGAACCGCAAGGTCCGCAAGCAGGGGCTCGAGCACTTCATCAAATTCGTGCGCGAGCTGCCGTCTCCGTCACCGCAGGCCATGTTCCAGGCGCTGCAGGAGCAGGGCTACCGCGGGCAGGACTCGGCGCGCCGGGCGCTGTGCCTGATGGCGTATCGCCACGTCAAGCGGATCAAGCGGATCTACATCGACGGGGTCGACCGCGCCGAGCTACCGCGCAAGTCGAACTTCCTCTGCGTGGGGCCGACCGGCTCGGGCAAGACGTTCCTCGTCGAGACCCTGTTCGGCAAGATCTTGAAGCTGCCGACCGCGCTGGTCGATATCACGACGTACTCCGAGACCGGCTACGTCGGCCAGGACCCGTCGACGATCCTGACGCGCCTCCTGCACACCGCCGACGAGAACCCGATGCTGGCGTCGATCGGCATCGTGTGCCTCGACGAGTTCGACAAGATCGCCTCGGGCCAGAACAACGCCATCTTCGCCGGCGCCGGCACGACCAAGGACGTCACCGGCATGGGCGTCCAGCGCGAGCTGCTCAAGATGCTCGAGGCGAGCGAGGTCGTCGTTCCCCTCGATCTCACGCACAGCTCGTACGCGGACCACGTCGTGATGTCGACGGCCGA
>DATIPJ010000764.1:0-6219 GCA_035472155.1 Kofleriaceae bacterium | reverse complement strand
CCTACGTCATCGCCAGCGAGCCGAAGGCCGGCGAGATGAGCGCGATGTTCTCGATCAAGATCGGCAAGCACACGAGCTATCACCTCGCCGCGCCCGGCAAGCTCGAGATCACCAGGTTCGACGCGACCGGCATCACGGCGGCGTTCGCGTTCGAGGGCGAGACGTACGACAAGAGCCAGCACGTGAGCGTCAAGGGCTCATTCGACTTCGGCTGCGCCGGCCAGAAGTGCAAGTAGCCTCCCGCCGGTGCGCAGCCACCTAGCCGAAGCGCTGGCGGGCCAGGGCCGCACCGGCGGCCAGGGCGACGAGCTTGCCCTCCGCGATGTCGCGGCGCATCGGCGCCATGCCGCAGTTGGTGCAGGCGTAGATCCGCTGCTTGGGCACGTACTGCATCGCCGATTCGATCGTCGCGGCGACCTGCTCGGGCGTCTCGATCTCGTCGCTCGCGACGTCGATCACGCCCAGCAGCACGTCCTTGTCATCGAGCAGCGACAAAAGGCTCAACGGCACCTTGGCGTTGCGGCACTCGACCGACACCTGGTCGATCCGGCTGGCGGCGAGCGCCGGGAAGATCTTCTCGTACTGCCGCCACTCGCCGCCCAGCGTGGCCTTCCAGTCGATGTTGGCCTTGATGCCGTAGCCGTAGCAGATGTGGACCGCCGTCGTGCAGCCAAGGCCGTCGATCGCGCGATGCAGCGCCTCGATGCCCCACGCGACCACGTCGTCCATGTAGACGTTGAACGCGGGCTCGTCGAACTGGATCACGTCGACCCCTTCCTGCTCGAGCGCGCGCGCCTCCGCGTTGAGCGCGTCGGCGAACGCGAAGGCCAGCTTGGCGCGGTCGCCGTAGTGCTGATCGGCGACCGTGTCGACGATCGTCATCGGGCCGGGCATCGTGAACTTGAGCTTGCGCCGGGTGTGCGCGCGGGCGTGGCGCGCCTCGGCCCCGTGGACGCGGCCCTCGAGCCGCACCGGGCCGGTGACGGTCGGCACCATCGCCTTGTAGCGGTTGTTGCGAATGCCCATCTCGACCTTGTGCGCGAAGTCGACGCCGGCGATGCGATCGAGAAAGCCATGCACGAAGTGCTGGCGCGACTGCTCGCCGTCGCTCAGAAAATCGATCCCGGCGTCCTCTTGCACCTTGATCGCAAGGAGCGTCGCGTCGAGCTTGGCCGCGTCGAGCTCGTCGCCCGACAGCCGCCACGGCGCCCACAGCCGATCGGGCTCGGCGAGCCAGGAGGGTTTGGGCAGGCTGCCGGCAATGGTGGTGGGAAACATGCGATGACTCCCGATGCGACGTGGGCGGCGAGCATAACGCAACGCGGCGGGCGGGGCTTGCTTTGCTTCGAAGAATATCTCTAACATGCCGCCGTCAGAGAGCCGGCAACCGTCTCATTAGGAGCCCCCATGAAGTGGCTATTGGCAATGGCGCTGTGCGCTATCACGACACCAGCGCTTGCGCAAAACTCGATCAAGATCGCCATTACCGGTCCGTTCACCGGTGGCTCGGCCCCGATGGGCACCTCGGCGCGCGATGGCGCCAAGCTCGCCATCGCCGAGATCAACGCCGCCGGCGGCATCCAGGTCGGCGCGAAGAAGCTCAAGATCGAGGCCATCGAGCGCGACGACGAGGCCAAGAACGAGCGCGGCGCCCTGATCGGCCAGGAGCTGGCGGCGATGTCGGACCTCTCGGGAGTCATCGGCAGCGTGAACACCGGCGTCGTGCTCGCCGGCGACAAGTACCTCCAGGAGAAGGGCATCACGCGCATCATCACGCCCGCGGCCGGCTCGGCGTCGATGACGCAATGGGCGAAGCCCGACGGGCCCAAGGACCTGTTCATGTTCCGGTTCGCCGCGCACGACGGCATCCAGGCGGCGATGGTCGTCGAGGAAGCGATCGCGCGGAAGTTCACCAAGGTGGCGATCTTCGCCGACGCGACCAACTACGGCGTGTCCGGCCGCGACGACCTGATCGACCAGATCAAGAAGCAGGGCAACAAGCTCGAGGTCGTCGCCACCGAGAAGTGGGCGATCGGCGACAAGGACATGAGCGCGCAGCTGCTCAAGGCCAAGGCGCTCGGCGCGCAGGCGATCCTGATCTGGGGCATCGGCCCCGAGCTCGCCGCGATCGCCAACGGCAAGGCCAAGCTCGGCTTCAAGGCGCCGCTGATCGGCGGCTGGCCGCTCTCGATGTCCAACTTCCTCGATAACGCCGGGCCCAACGGCGACGGCGCGATCACGCCGCAGACCTTCATCGAGGATCCGGTCACGCCGCGGACCAAGGCCTTCATCGAGGCCTATCACAAGACGTACAACACGGCCCGCATCCCGTCGCCGGTCTCGGCGGCGCAGGGCTACGACGCCGTGCTGTTGTTCGCCGCCGCCGTCAAGCAGGCGGGCAGCACCAACTCCAAGGCGATCCGCGATGCGCTCGAGGACCTCAAGGATCCGGTCGAGGGCGTCATCGCCACCTGGAAGAAGCCGTACTCGAAGTGGAACCCCGCCGACGTGACCACGCACGAGGCGTTCCGTCGCGAGCACGTGGTGATGGGGCTCGTCAAAGGCGGCCACGTGGTGTTCGCCAACGAGGCGGACCGCCAGCGGCTGGCCAAGCGGACCAAATAGACGGTTCTACGTTCGATGGGCTCGATGCCGCTTTCCGTCGTTGTACAGATCACGGTCAGCGGCGCGCTGATGGGGCTGGTGTACGCGCTCATTGCGTACGGCTTCCAGCTCACGTATGCGACGAGCAAGAGCCTCAACTTCGGTCAGGGCGAGCTCGTCATGGTGTCGGCGTTCGTCAGCCTGACGCTGCTCGGCACCGGGCTGCCGTACGTGGTCGTGGTGCCGCTCGGCATCCTGTTCGGCGCCCTGCTCGGCGTCCTCGTCGAGCGCGCCGCGGTGCGGCTGGCGCTGCAGCAGAAGAGCGAGGGCTGGATCCTCCTGACGATCATCGTCGGTCTGTTCCTGGTGTCGTTCGCCGAGAACGTCTGGGGGCGCGATGACCGCCCGTTTCCGACCCCGATCCCGTCGGACCCGATCCACATCCTCGGCGTCGACGTCACCTGGCTCGAGATCTCGGTGGCGGTCGGCGTGCTCGCGATCATGGCGCTCGTCGAGGTATTCAAGCGGCGGACGTTGCTCGGCAAGGCGTTCGAGGCGGTGTCGGCGGATCGCGACGCCGCCGAGCTCATGGGCATCTCCGCCACGCGCACGGTGACGCTGTCGTACGCGCTGTCGGGCGCGGTGGCCGCCGTGGCCGGCATCCTGGTCTCGCCGATCACCACGGTGGGACCGACGATGGCCGCGGCGCTCGTGCTCAAGGCGTTCTCCGTCGCGGTCGTCGCGGGCCTCGAGTCCGGTTTCGGCGTCGTGCTGATCGGCCTCATCCTCGGCGCGCTCGAGGGGCTCGCCAGCCTCTACATCGGCAGCGGCTGGCGCGAGACGCCCGGCCTCATCCTCCTCATCCTCGCCCTCGCCGTGCGTCCCACCGGCCTGTTCGGCAAGGCGATCATCCGCAAGGTCTAGGAGGCGCAGTGCTCAAACGGCTCATCCTCGTCCGCGGCGCCGAGATCGCCTTGTTCGTCGTGCTCGCTGCGCTGCCGCTCGCAGTCGACAGCGCCTACGTGGTCCTCCTGCTCACGCTGCTGGCGATCTACGGCGTCGTGCTGATCGGTCTCGATGTCACCGTCGGCTATCTCGGGCAGATCAACCTGGCCCAGGCTGCGATGGTCGGCATCGGCGGTTACGCCGCGGGCATCGCGTCGACCCGCTATGGCGTCGGCATACCGTTCGCGGTACTGCTGTCCGGCGGCCTGTGCACCGCGGTGGGCGCGCTCCTGGCACTGCCCGCGCTGCGGCTCGAGGGCCCGCAGTTCGCGCTCGCGACGCTCAGCTTCACGGCGATCTCCGCGACCGCGCTCAACGAGCTCGAGTGGCTGACCAACGGCGCGCAGGGGCTGCAGATCCCGCGGCCGCTGCTGCTCGGCCACGCGCTGGATCCGCGCGACTTCTTCTGGTTGTGCATCGCGGTCCTGGCGCTGGTCTGGCTGGCGATGCGCAACCTGCTCTCGTCGCAGTGGGGGCGGGCGTTCGAGGCGCTGCGCGACAGTCCGATCGCCACCGACGCGATGGGCGTGGGCACCTACCGGCACAAGGTGGCGGGCTTTGCGTTCGGCTCCGCGCTCGGCGGCGCCGGGGGTGCGCTCTACGCGTTCAACCTCGGCTATCTGCAGCCGCTGGCGTTCGGCTACGAGCTGACCGTGATCTTGCTCCTCGGCGTCGTGCTCGGCGGCCGCAAGAGCCTGTGGGGCGCGGTCGTCGGCGCGGTGCTGGTGGCGCTGCTGCCCAATCTGCTGTCCAGTCATCTGCTGTTCAGCACGTTCTCGGCGATCGCGTTCGCGCTCGCGCTCGTCGCCGGGGTGCGCGGCCTCGTCCGGCGCAAGACCGACGCCTTCCGGGCGCTCGCGCCGATCGCCGCGACGCTCACGCTGGTGATCGGCTCGTTCCTGGCGAGCAACATCGAGGACTGGCGCAAGGCGATCTTTGCGCTGCTCCTGTTCTCGGTCGTCGTCGGCTTGCCCGAGGGCCTCATGGGCTTCGCGTCGGCGGGGCTCGCGCGCCTGTTCCGCGTGGCTCCGACCGCGCTGCCGCCGCCCGCGCCGCTCGATACCGTGCTGCCCGCTCGCGCCCACGATGGCTCGGTGCTCTTGAAGCTCGACGCGCTGTCTTGCTACTTCGGCGGCGTGCGCGCCGTCGACGGTGTGAGTCTCGCGGTGAAGGCGGGCACGATCCACGGGCTCATCGGTCCCAACGGCTCGGGCAAGAGCACCCTGGTCAACGTGGTGTCCGGAATCTACGCGCCGACGGCGGGCGAGCTGCGCCTGCGCGGTGCGACGCTGTCTCGCGGCAAGCCCATGGCGGCGGCCAGGGCAGGCATCGCGCGCACGTTCCAGAACCTGCAGCTGTTCGGCGGCATGACCGCGCTCGAGAACGTGATGGTCGCGCTGCGCGGCGCGTGGCGCGTGCCGCTTCCGCTCGTGCTGCTCGGCCTCGGCCGGCTCGAGGAGCTGCGCGGCCGGGCGGCGGCGCTCGCGCTGCTCGAGCTCGTGGGCCTGGGCGGCGAGGCGCGCACGCGCGCGACCGATCTCACCTACGGCGCCCAGCGGTTCCTCGAGATCGCGCGGGCCCTCGCGCGGCGCCCGGAGCTGCTGATCCTCGACGAGCCGGCCGCGGGCCTCGCCCAGCCCGACGTCCAGCGCCTGCTCGAGATCATCCGCAGCATCCGGCAGCGCGGCATCACCACCGTGCTGATCGAGCACCACATGGACGTCGTCAGCGAGCTGTGCGAGACCGTCACCGTGCTCGACGGCGGCAAGGTGATCGCCGAGGGCTCGCCCGCGCAGATCAAGCGCGACACCAAGGTCATCACCGCCTACCTCGGCGCCGCCGAACCCGAACCCTCGCCGCCCGGGGCCGCGCCCGCGCCGGCCGCTCCCGCCGGAGCCTCCTAGGAGCCGCATGCTGACCGTGACCGACCTCCACGCCGGCTACGGCCTCTCCGAGGTGCTCGTCGGCGTCTCGCTCGAGGTGAAGCCCGGCACGATCGTCGCGCTGATCGGCGCCAATGGCGCCGGCAAGACCACCACGATGCGCGCGATCTCCGGCACGCTACCTCCGACCCGCGGCCAGGTCCGCCTCGGTGACGCGCGCGTCGACGGCCTGGGCGCCGCGCGGATCGCCCGCCTCGGCCTCGCGCACGCGCCCGAGGGCCGCAAGGTCTTCGGCCCGCTCTCCACCGAGGACAATCTCCTCCTCGGCGCGTTCCGCTGGCTGCCCCGCTTCTTCGGCTTCCACCGCCACGCGAAGCAGGCCCTCGATCGGGTCTACGATCTCTTCCCGCGGCTCGCCGAGCGGCGCGCGCAGCTCGCCGGCACCCTCTCCGGCGGCGAGCAGCAGATGCTCGCGATCGGCCGGGCGCTCATGGCGCGGCCCAAGATCATGCTGCTCGACGAGCCATCGATGGGCCTCGCCCCGGTGATCGTGCAGGAAGTCTTCCGCACGATCCGCCGCCTCAAGGCCGAGGGGATGACCATGCTGCTCGTCGAGCAGTTCGCCAGCGCGGCGCTCCGAGTTGCCGACTATGCCGCCGTGATGCACGGTGGCCGCATAGTGGCGACCGGCGAGCCGGACGAGATCCAACACCAACTCAGTGAGTTG
>DATIPJ010000763.1:0-2487 GCA_035472155.1 Kofleriaceae bacterium | reverse complement strand
CAGGTGAGCTTCCTGCGCGAGTCCAACAAGCCGGCCTACGACACCACGCGCCCGATCTTCCAGGCCACGGTCCCGGCGGCGCCGCCGGCGACGGACACCGCCAACTACACGCCGCTCAGCGTGGTGGTCAACGTCGACCTCTCGTCCGGCATCGCCGCGATGACCATCACCTCCGACGGCGATCTGTTCACGCGCGATCAGAGCGGCGCGATCACCGGCACCACCGACAAGGTGCAGGCGTTCCAGGTCACCAGCTCGATCCTGGTCTTGCCGATCCAGTTCACGGAGGACTTGCCATGACCCCGAGGACGCGCGTCGGGCACCTCGCGGTCGCGCTCGCGCTCGGCGGCGCGGCGTTCGGGGCATGCGCGCTCGAGCCCGATGTCGGCCCGCTGCTCGCCGGCACCTGCAAGAACACCGATACCGACCCCGACCACAGCGTGTCGTTCGCCAACGACATCCGCCCGCTGTTCAACCGCATGATGGCGGGCTGCGGCTGCCACATGCCCTCGGCATCGGGCCCGGGCGCCGGTACCCAGCTCAGCGGCCTGGACCTCAGCTCGCTGGCGGCGCTGCGCGCCGGCGGCGCCAACTCGGGGAGCCGGATCGTCGTCGCCGGTGAGCCGTGCTCGAGCATCCTCTACCTCAAGATCGAGCAGGCCCCGCCGTTCGGCGCGCGGATGCCGCTCGGCGGCCCGCCGTTCTTCACCGACGAAGAAGAGGATCTGCTGCACGACTGGATCTCCGAAGGGGCCGACAACAATTAAAGCGCGGCCGCTTCGGCCGTGCGGGCAACTCCAGGGCCCCAAACACCGTCCAACGCTGTGAATTGACGTCCTACCGACCCCGGTGCTACACCGCCCCCGCCCATGGCCGACAAGCCCGTCGTCAAGCCCGCTGGACCCGCGACCGCCAAGCCCGCCGACCCCCCCAAGGCGGTTCACATCGGTGGCGAGTCCTTCCTCGACCGTATCCTCCCGCATCTCAAGAAGATTATCGTCGGCATCCTGGTGATCGCGGCGATCCTCAGCGCGATCTTCGCGGTCCGCTGGTTCCGCGATCGCAAGCTGATCGCCGCGACCGAGAAGGTCGAGAGCATCCTGCAGGTGGCCGGAGAGCCGATCCGCGGCAAGGACGAGAAGCCGGATCCCAAGAAGCCGAGCTTCGGCAACAGCAAGGAGCGCGCGCAGGCGGTGCTCGATGCGATCGCCAAGCAGGGCACCGACGCGGCCGGGCATGCGTTCCACGGCGGTCAGCTGCTCGACGCGGGCAAGCTCGACGAGGCGATCGCCGAGTACAAGCGGGGGACCGCCGACCGGACGATCGAGGGCGTGCTGTGCCGCGAGGGCCTGGGGCTCGCGCTCGAGGCCAAGGCGTCGGCCGAGAAGGATCCGTCCGCGCGCCAGAAGGGCCTCGAGGAGGCGCTCGCCGCGTTCAACTCGATGCAGCCCGACGAGGCCGGCGCGCGCCGCACCTACGCGCTGTACCACCAGGCGCGGATCCAGCTCCTGCTCGGCAAGAAGGCCGAGGCCAAGGGGCTGTTCGAGAAGGCCAAGACGGCCAACAAGGACGCCGACCGCGAGATCGCCGATCTGATCGAGAAGCGGCTCGCCTCGCTCGGGGCATCGTGAGACCCGAGCCGGATCGATCGATTCCGGTCCGCCGCGTAGCAAGGAACGGAATCACCTTGCGGCGAGGGTCCCCCTTGTGGGCGTTTGCCGCCGGGCTCGCGGTCGCTGCGCTGGTCGCCGGGTGCGGTCACGAGACGTGGCGGCGCGGCGATGCGATGCGCGCCGGGTCGGCCGATCAGCTCGGCGAGGACCGGCTGTCGATGCACTGGCGGTTCTCGACCGCCGACCGGCTGACCGAGGTCGAGCCGCAGGAGTTCGCGGGGGCCGCGGTCTACGCCGACACGGTGTTCATCGGCTCGGCGAGCGGCTGGTTCTTCGCGCTGCGTTCGAGCACCGGCGCGATCCGCTGGCGCAAGCAGCTCGGCGCCGTGATGTGCGCACCGGTCATCGTCGCGGGCGTGCTGCACGTCGGCACCGCCGATGGCGCGCTGCTCGCGCTCGACTCGCAGACCGGGGCCGAGAAGTGGCGCTACCAGAGCCGAGGGCCGATCGAGCAGTCACCGGCGTCGACCGGCGACCTCATCGTGTTCTCCAACGAGGCGGACCAGGTGGTGGCGGTCGACGCGGTGTCCGGCAAGTTCAAGTGGCAGTACAAGGGCGAGACGCCCGAGGAGTACACCCTGCGCGGCCACGCCGGCGTGACGATCGACAACGACCTCATCTATACGGGGTTCTCCAACGGCACGCTGGTGGCGCTGCGCAAGGACACCGGCTCGGTCGCGTGGTCGACCTCGCTCAAGGGCGACGCCGAGCGGTTCATGGACGTCGACGCCACGCCGATCGTGCTCGGCCAAGTGCTCTACGCCTCGTCGTCATCGGGCGGCGTTTACGCGCTCGACAAGATGACCGGCCTCGT
>DATIPJ010000762.1:0-8503 GCA_035472155.1 Kofleriaceae bacterium | reverse complement strand
CTGGGCCCTGGTGTCCCGAACGACGCCGACGGTGGTCCCTCGGGAGGGGCCGTTGCCGCCGGTCGTGCCGCTGGTCCAGTGACCGAGCGGCCCGACGGAGAACGGGACCCACTCGGTGCCGGTGGCGGTCGGATGGATGATGTTGAGGTAGTTGACCCCCGTCGGAGACCACGTCTCGATCACCGCGAGCGTGTCGGTGGCGACGATCGTGCCGCCCGAGTACGTCGGAAACTCGACGTCGAGCGGATCGATATTGAACATCACGCTGAGGTTGCCGCCGCCCGAGATGCTCGGGGCGGTCGCGGGCAGCGCGGCCGAGTAGCCCGGGCAGTTGTACGCCTGCGAGTAGTAGTTGTTGCTGGTGAGCATCTGGCAGTACGTCGGCGGATCCGGGCAGAACAGGAACGAGCACTTGAGCGGCCGCTGCACGTTCAGCGCCGCGCCCTGCATGATGTCGAGGTTGATGCCGGCGCCCGCGTTGAAGGGCCAGTACGCGACTGGCTTTTTCACAAAGCGGTAATCGAACTGCGGCCAGAACAGCGAGTCATCACTGCCATCCTCGGACGAGGTGATCGTCGCGACCGCGAGCGCGACGCGCTGGTCGAGCAGCGCCGCCCAGCCGGCGTCCATCACATCGAGCAGCTTGAGCAGGTTCTGGCGCGCGTCGGCGGGGGTCGCGGTCGTCGCGTCCTCGAACTGCCGCTCGCCGAGCCCCGCGCTCGCGATGAAGCCGTGCAGGTGCGACCACTGCTGGACCAGGCGGCGAAACAGGCCTTGCAGCCGCAGATCGGGCTTGAAGCCGTTCAGCACCGACGTTCGCTTGCCGAGCTCGCCCAGGCTGAGCAGCCGCAGCGCGGGCAGCGCGCGCGCCAGGTTCACGCAATCGCCGGTGCTGGCGCTGAAGTTGGTGCTGGCAGTCGCCGTGACCGGCCGCGCGAGGTCGGCCAGGCAGGTGTTGAGCAGCGCGCCCGACGGAGCGCTGCCGCTGCGGTCGTACCGCGTGGTCAGTCCGACCGCACCCGGCGACAGATTCTGAAGGCCGTCGCTCTCGCGCACGCACGCCAGATCGCCGGAGTGCGAGTCCCCCGTTGCATTCATGATCTGCGTCACGCCGAGACGGCCGGGGGTGAGCGTGGCCCGGGTCGTGGTGGTGCACAAAAGGCTCTCGATCAGATCGCCGCCGGTCGTCGCGAACGCCGGCGGAACACCCGTTCCGTCCCCGGTGCCGAGGGTCGGAGCCATCGCGGTCCACCACGCCGCCGAGCGCGGATCGTCGAACTGGTTATCGATCGACGACGCGCCGCCCCACGCGCCCTGCGGCACGCACGTCCGGATGTCATTGGGGCAGATCCAGCCGGTCTGGCAGTCGGTGTTCACCGTGCATTCGGCGACGTCGGGTGTGCGCGTCAGGCGCAGCTGCCAGCTGGTGTAACCGCCGAGCACGCTCAGCTCGAGCGTGCCGGCCAGAGCGCCCGTTGCCGGCGTGTAGAGCAGCGAGATCGGTGCGAAGGTGCCGATGATCGCGTCGCCGGTCGTCGCGCTCAGCGGCCGCAGCCAGTTGAGGCGCCACGGGAACGGCGATGGGTTGCTCGGCCCGCTCACATTGACCACCACCGCACCGTCGGGGGCGAGCGAGCGCGACGGATCGCGCACCACCAGGTAGTTGCCACGCACCTTCGCGGTGATCGGCACGCCGGTCGGCACGCCGAATCCGCTCGCCGTGCCGCGGTAATCGCCGGTCGGGGTCGACGAGACCGACGCCGCCGACGCCGGCACCACGACATCGGTCGCGGTGTCATCGATCTGTAGATGGACCTCGCCGGCGCCCATCGGCGTTGCGGCCACCGTCCGCACCCACAGCGTCCGCGACGCGGCAAACTTGGTGCCGTCGAACGAGAACGTCCAGCTGGCGAGCGTGCACTCGTGCCCGAACGCCGTGGCGTCGCACGAGACCTCGGCGCCGTCGACGCCGACCGCGCGGACCTGCGTGGCCTGCGCCGCAGTCGCCGCGCTCTGCGTGAACACCGCGAGCCGGACCTGCGTGCTGGTCGCCATCCCGCCGGGCGCGGTCGTCAGCGCCGCGGGGCTGGCGCTCACCGCCGGCGCGGTCGTCGGCGGCTGCTGCCCGGGCGCCACGCAGCGCCCGGTGTCATCGCACTGCGTGCCAGTGCCACAGCTCTCCGCGGGGCTCGCCGGCGGCACCATGCACTCGAATCGACACGTGTGCTCGGCCGAATCGCAGAACGATCCGCACGGGCAGTCCGCATCGATCGCACAATCGATCGCCGGGCCGCGCAGCGTCGGTTCGCTGCGAACGCATTGTCCGATCACCGATTGATCGGAGCGGGTGGTTGTTTCCGTCGATGACCCGCATGCGGCTGCCACGACGACCAGGACGCTCAGAAAGGCGTCCAACCGGCGCGCGACTGCGCGGCCGGGACACAATCTTGCCATGCGTGCAAGACACGGCCTGCAGCGCGTTTTCCGCAGTCATGAAAGCGAGATCGATTTTCTGTCGCGGAGATGGCCATCGCGGCGACCTCCGCGGCGACATCAGATCTTTGATACGCGCTCGCCCGGGCCGACGCTGAGGACGCCCGAGCGAGCGGCCGCGCTCAGGCCGAGGCCTGCGTGAGCGGCGCCTGCTCGCGCGTCTGCAGGAACCGGAGCTGCGGAAAATCTTGCTTGGCGCGGTTCAGCTGCCACTCATTGCGCGCGAGGAACACGGTCGCGCCCGAATGATCCTCTGCGATGTTGTCGCGATTTGCGTCCGCAAACCGCTTGATGAGCTTGGGGTCATCTGCATCCACCCAGCGGGCGACCTCGAACGACGTCGACTCGAAGTGACACGGCAGGTCGTACTCGGAGCGAATGCGGTCGGCGAGCACCTCGAACTGCAGCGCGCCCACCACGCCCACGACGAAGTCCGAGCCCAGGAACATCTTGAACACCTGCGCGCCACCCTCCTCGGCGATCTGCTCGAGCGCGCGGCCCAGGTGCTTGGCCTTCATCGGATCGTCGGCGCGCACGCGGCGCAAGAACTCCGGCGCGAAGCTCGGGATCCCCGTGAAGTGCAGCGTCTCCCCCTCGGTGAGCGCATCCCCGATCCGCAGCGTGCCGTGGTTGGGGATGCCGATGATGTCGCCGGCCCAGGCCTCCTCGGCCAGCTCGCGCTCGTTGGCCTGGAACAGCATCGCGTTGTGGACGCCGAGCGCCTTGCCGGTGCGCGGCACCGTCAGCTTCATGCCGCGCGTGAAGTGCCCCGACGCCAGCCGCACGAACGCGATCCGGTCGCGGTGCTTGGGATCCATGTTCGCCTGGATCTTGAAGACGAACCCGGTCACGTTCGGATCGGTCGGCGCCACCGCATGCTCGCGCGCGGGCTGTGAACGCGGCGGTGGCGCGAGCTGCGCGAGCCCGGCGAGCAGCTCGCGTACGCCAAAGTTGTTCACCGCGCTACCGAAGAACACCGGTGTCAGATGCCCGCCGCGATACGTCTCCAGGTCGAACTTCGGGCACAGCCCGCGGATCATCGCCACGTCCTCGCGCAGCTTGGCCACCGCCGACTCGGGCAGCAGCTGATCGAGCTTGGGGTCGGTCAGCCCGGCCACCGTGATGCCCTCCTGCAGATACTCGCCGCGCGTGCGCTCCATCAGGATCAGCTGGTCGGCGAACAGGTCGTAGCAGCCGCGGAACTCGCGCCCCATCCCGATCGGCCAGCTGGCCGGCGCGACCTCCAGCTGCAGGTCGTGCGCGATCTCGTCGAGCAGCTCGAACGGATCCCGCCCCTCGCGATCGAGCTTGTTGATGAACGTCGTGATCGGCACATCGCGCAGCCGGCACACCTCGAACAGCTTCCGGGTCTGCGTCTCGATCCCCTTCGCCGCATCGATCACCATCACCGCCGAGTCCACCGCCGTCAGCGTCCGGTACGTGTCCTCGCTGAAGTCCTCGTGGCCGGGCGTATCGAGCAAATTGAACGTGCAGTCGGCAAAGTCGAACGTCATCACCGACGTCGTGACGGAAATGCCGCGCTCGCGCTCGACCTTCATCCAGTCGCTGCGCGCCCGCCGCCTGTCCCCGCGCGCCTTCACCGCCCCGGCCAGCTGGATCGCCCCACCGAACAGCAGCAGCTTCTCGGTCAGCGTCGTCTTGCCGGCGTCAGGGTGCGCGATGATCGCGAAAGTACGGCGCTTTGCGATCTCCGTAGGTAGCTCGGGCGTCGACATGGACGGCGCAATCTACGGTGCGCGCCCCCGCGGCGCAACCGCCGGGCGGGCTGCGCCGCTTTGCCGTAAGAAACCGGTGCGCGACATCGCCTTGTAGGCCGCGTCCATAGGAGAACGATCGCCATGACTCGCACCCTCATCGCCTGCCTCACACTCGGCGCCTTGTGCCTCCTCTCGTCGCAACCGGCGAGGGCAGCCTTCGGAGACGTCACGCTCTACGAGACCGTGGATGCGATCAACGCCGTGACCACGGCCATCGTGGTGACCGGCATCATCGCGGGGCAGAGCGGGCCGAGCACGACGCGGTACAGCATCAGGAATCTAGGCAGTGGTGGCGCTGCCATCGACACCGCTGCGCGATGCGACCGGCTCGCCTTGCTCGCCATGTCCAAGCCAGGGAAGTTTCAGTTCGGCATGGTGGATGACAACGGGATTGCGACCGTATTCAGCTGCAAGCTCATCGTGCGAACACTGTGATCGGTGTCCGCACGTCGCGTTTGCATATCCTGGACTCGCAACGCCCCGGGCGCTCCGCGTCCATCGAGTCCGTGACCTTGCCGTCCTGACTGCATCTACACGCACCCACGAGGTCCTCATGATTCGCCGTCTCGTTCTCCTTCTCGCACTTGCCGCGCTCGCCACGCTCTCGTCGACGCCTGCCCGGGCTGCAGCCGGCTTCGACACCTACGACGCCGTCGATGCCGTCGAGCTGGATTCCGCCTTTCTCGTGGTCACCGGCGTGCTGACCGGGCAAACGGCACAGGTCACACGGTCCTATTTCTTCGGCTCGGGCGATACCGATGGCCGGATGCGTACGTGCGCGAAGCTCGCGGTCCTCGTCATGTCGAAGCCGGGCAAGTTCCAGCTCGCGATGAGAGACTCCGGCAGCTCGGTCGGCGCTTGCAAGGTGATCCTGCGCACGCCGTGAGTCAGGAGCCCTCGATGACCCAGATGCTTTCCCGAGCGATCAGCACACTGCTTGCCGCGAGCGCGATCGCGGCGTGCGGCTCGTCGCCCAGCACGCCGGCCGACGGCGCGCGGATCGATGCAGGGCGGCCGGACGCCCGACCGGATGGCTCGCCGCCGGTCGACACGCCGCCGCCGATCGATGCGCCGGACGCACCGCCGCCGATCGACATGGATCATGACGGCCATCCAGCCGAGGCCGATTGCGACGACAACGACCCGGCTGTCTGGCAGAACCTCGCGTACAGTTTCCGCGACGCCGATGGTGATACGCACACGGTCGCCTCGGCGGGCACGATCTGCAGCGGCGATACGCTGCCGCCGGGGTACTTCACGACGGCGGCCGGCGAGCCCGATTGCGACGACAGCGATCCGGCGATCTTTGCGTCGGTGGTCGGCTTCCTCGACAGCGATGGCGATCGCGTCGGCGACGGGCCGGCGGTGCCGTTCTGCACGGCGGGCAGCCCGCCGGACGGCTATGCTGAGGTTAGCGGTGACTGCGCGCCCGGCGATGCGGCGCGCTGGGTCGACCGGCCGTACAGCTTCCGCGATGCCGATGGCGATGGCGCGGCGATCGCCGAGACCGGCACGGTGTGCAGCGGCGATGCGCTGCCGCCCGGGTATCTCGCGGCGGCGCCCGGACAGCCGGTCGACTGCGACGATCACGATCCGAGCGTGTCCCTCGCGCTGACGATCTTCGCCGACGGCGATGGCGATCACGTCGGCGCCGGCACGGGCCAGGTCGCGTGCACCAACGGCACGCCGCCCGCGGGCTTCGAGACCACGGGCACCGACTGCGACGATGGTGACCCGAGCATCTTCGTCGCGCGGGTGTACACGGCCGTTGACCGCGATGGCGACACATTCACGGCGCCCGAGATGGGCGTGCGCTGTACGGCGGGCACGCTGTCGCCGCCGTTCTTCGACACGGCCCAGGGCAACGACTGCGACGACCACGATGACAGCGTGTGGGCGCTGCTCGGCTACCAGGGCATCGACGACGATGGCGATGGCTTCACGATCGCTTCGTCCGGCTCGGTGTGCACCGACGGCACGCTGCCGCCCCGGTTCGTCACCGCCCTGCACGGCAACGACTGCAATGACCACGACCCGGACCTCATCCGCTGGGCGGTGCTCTACCACGACGGCGACGGCGACGGTGTGGGCGCGCCGCCGCGGCAGGTGCTCTGCCTCGGGCCGCTGAACCCGGCCGGCTTCGTGGCCGGCGGCTACGACGAGGACGACGGCGACCCGGCCGTGATCGAGACCGACGACTTCGACGAGCTGCTCGATCTGATCGTGCTCGGCGGCTGACGCGCACGGCGACCACGGCAGCGCCGACCGCCAAGGTGAGCGTGCCAAGCGCTCGCTCAGGAGACCTATTGCATGCGGTCTCCGTCGCATCGATCGGCTCGCGGAGGCGCTCGCTGGTTATCTGACGTGCAACGGTGGGCGAGACGACCCTTGACATGAATGTGGCTGTGTCATAAATACTGCCCAATCAAGTGATTCGCCGAGCGCAGCGCGAGATGGAGTTTCGAACCCACGGCGGTGCGCGCATGGGTGCGGGCCGCAAGCCCGTGGTCGCGGGGCGGGCTCGGCTGCGTCACGCGGCCCGACCCGAGATCGAAGCGCGCTTTCCCGTACATGTCACCAAGCGGGTGCGCAGCGACGTCACGCGGCTGCGCCGGTTCGAGCTGTGCAAGGTGCTCCGCGCCGCGTTCGTCCACGGCTGTCGGCGTGGCGGGTTCCGGATCTGCCAGTTCTCGATCCAGGGCAACCACATCCACCTGATCTGCGAGGCCGGCGACACGGGCCAGCTGGCGCGCGGGATCCAGGGCTGGTCGATCCGCGTCGCACGCGGGCTCAATGGCTACCTCGGGCGGGCGGGCGCGGTGTTCGACGACCGTTATCACCTGGAGATCCTCCGAACGCCGACGCAGACCCGCCATGCGTTGTGCTATGTGCTGCAGAACGCGCGGCGCCATCGCGAATCGATCGATCGGCGATTCGGTGGCATGGATCCGTTCTCGTCGGGGTGGTGGTTCGATGGCTGGAAGGACACGTCGTGGAAGGCAGGCATCCCCCCACCGGACGTGCGCACCGTGGCGCCGGCCGAAAGCTGGCTCTTGCGGGAGGGATGGAAGCGTTCGCCGTTCGGTCTGCTCTCGATCACCGAGACGCCGCCCGCAGGTCGGCGGTGAGACGACCGAGCTTCGCGGCAAGGAGCTCGTGAGGAGCCGCTACTCGAGCTGGAGGCCGCAGTCGGAGCAGGCGCCCTCGACGAGAGGGGCGGCAGTGCCGCAGGCGGGGCAGGGCGGGTGCTCGGCTTGTTCGTCGACCGTGATCGCGACCGGGGCGAGGCCCTCGCGGGCGAGATCGGAGCGCCAGTTGTCGCGGAACAGCTCGGCCAGGCGGGGTAGCTCGTCCTCCTCGACCAGGAGGTGTGTCTTGGTGCCTCAACCTTTGCCGGCGCCCGGAGGGCAGCCGACGAGGGCGGGGATGCCGGCGGCGAGGCAGCGGGCGCGCAGGGCCTTCATCTCGGGGATGGAGCCGGAGATCGCGGGGATGAGCGGGAGGCCGGCGAGGAAGTGCTCGGCCTCCGCGGCGGTCATCGGCGGCGCATCGGCGTCGGCGGCGACGTCGGCGGCGTCGTCAGCCAAGGCGGCGGCGGCGTCGGTCGGTGTCGCGGGGAGGTCGTCCGGCTCGTGCATTTCGCGACGCTACGGCAAAGTTTTGGCGGGCGGAAGAGCCGGAAACGAGGGATGATCGCCGCAACTCAGACCGTGCGAGGAACGCTGTGAAGATTCTCAAGCTCGGTGTCGTGATCTGCGGCGTGCTCGGCGTCGTTGGCCTCGTGATGGCTGATATCGAGCGCATGATGGAAGCCGACAAGGTGACCACGATCGTGATGGTCGCCGCGTACGCGGTGCCGATCGTGATGGCGCTCATCGCGCTGGTGCGGCCGCCGTTTCAGGCGTGGCAGGCAGGGGTGTCGCTGGCGTGCTTTGCGCTCGCGACCTGGAAGCTGCGGGTGTGGGAGCTGATCAAGGAGCTGGGCAGCGCGCCCGCCGGGTTTCAGCTGATGGCGATCGGCGCGGTCGTCGGCGTGGTGCTGACGGTGATCGCGGTGATGAAGCCCGAGGCGTGACGCACGCCGCGCCGCGCGCTACTTGCGGAAGAACTTGTCGAATGCGCGCCGGACCGCGCCGCCCTTCTTGGGCGCCTGGTAGCCGTCGTTGGTGTACGCGATGCGCGCCGACGGATCGATGCCGTAGGCGATGTAGAGCGACATGAGGTCGTGCACC
>DATIPJ010000761.1:0-2462 GCA_035472155.1 Kofleriaceae bacterium | reverse complement strand
CGCGCGTACGCGTGGGCGGCGGCGCGGCTGCAAGCCGGGTGAGCAGCGACGAGCCGAGCACGAGCTCGCGGGTCGGGTGGCCCAGGCCCAGCGCCGACAGCTCGGTGCCGGTGTGCGGCGACCCGAGCGTGATGAGGTTCTTCACCGCGCCGTCGCCGCCGGCGAGCGAGACGTAGTAGCGGCCGACCACGCCGCCCATCGAGTGGCCGACCACGTCGACCTGGG
This sequence comes from Kofleriaceae bacterium, assembly GCA_035472155.1. Taxonomy (GTDB): domain Bacteria; phylum Myxococcota_A; class Polyangia; order Haliangiales; family Haliangiaceae; genus JABFXX01. The sequence goes on along the minus strand of DATIPJ010000761.1, from coordinate 2,237 downwards.
CCGCGCCGGTCGCCGAGCGCACCTGGTCGATGAACCAGCCGAGCTGGCGCGCAGCCGCCGCGGTGCGCCCGAGCGTCCAGTACTCGAAGCCGAACACCGGCCCGAGCCCCGCGGCGCGCAGGCGCAGCGCGAGCACCAGGAAGCCCGCGCGGTTCATCGCGTAGCCATGGACCAGGATCACCGGGCGCGGGCCGCGCGTGCGCGCACCGGGCAGCGGCAGGAACCCCGCCGGCCGCGCAAGCGAGAGCGCCGCCGACAGCGCCCACTCGACGAGCGCCGCGCGTACGCGATGCTCGCCGAGGTCGTGGCGCGAGAGCACGCGCCATGCGTGCGGCAGCCCGGGATAGAGCCCGGTCCACATGAGCGCGTTCGACACCGCGGCCACACCGCCCCGCCAGGCGAGGTGGCGAATCGAATGGCGGCGCTGCATCAGATCGCGCAGGTCACTTCGCGGCGCCGCGCGCGGTGTCGACGATGCCGGGCACCTCGGCCTCGATCTCGCGCGCGATCTCGGCGGGCACGCCCAGGAGGTTGCGCATGCGATCGAGCAGCGCTCGCTCGGTCACCGAGAACACGTGGTCGACGACCGCCATCCGGCACGCGGCGCGATACACGCCGCGCCGGGCCTCGGGCGTCAGGTTGGTCAGGTACGTCTCCGGCAGCCCGGTGCGGGTCTCGATGAACGTCCTCGCCGCGGCGCGCTCACCCTCGGTGAGATCGGCGGTGCGGATGAGCCGGCTCAGGCTCTCGGTCTCGGTCTCGGACATCACACCATCGGCCCACGCGACCGCAGCCCACATGCGGATCACGCTGAGGATCTGAGACTCCTGCGACTCGGCCATGACTGATAGTAGCGGTCCTACAGCGCCACCGCGAGCCCGATCCGCTCGTGCAGCACACGAGCGAGCGTCGGCCGCAGCTCCTCACCGGTCTTGGGCGTGCGCCATGCGCCATCGCCTGCGGGATCGAAGTGCCACGCCGACGCGACCGCAGCCATCCAGATCTGGCGGGCCGCGCGGTGAGAGTTGATCACGATCCGCGTGCCATCGCGCAGGTCGAGCCGCAGCACGCCATCGCTCGTCGAGACCTCGACGTCATCGGGATCGATATCGGCGAATGCGTTTTCCAGCGCGTGTAGCTCGTCGCGTGCCACGCGATCGAAGCTCGCTTCATCCATGGCGGCCTCATAGCACGGTTTTGCCGTACCATCGAGCGATGCCCAATCGCACGTCTGATATCGACCTCGATATCGCCGACGAGCACGGCGAGCCGGTGGAGCGCGATGGCCTCGAGACGCTGCTGCCCTCGGTGGCGCGCTCGGCGCTGTCGACCCGTCACGTCGTCGACCACCAGGTGCGGCTCGATCCGAGCGGGTTCGCCGACATCTCCGAGACGCCGCGACCCGACGCGCGCCGGCCGGGAGCGCGCACCGGCGATGTGATCGGCGGGCGCTACGTCGTCGAGGGCCAGCTCGGGCGCGGCGGCATGGGCCGCGTGCTGCGCGTGCGCCACTCGGCGCTGGGCAAGGTGTTCGCGCTCAAGCTGATCAAGACGGCGATCGCGACGCACCCGCGCGTGCGCGAGATGTTCTATCGCGAGGCGCGGCTGGCCTCGGCGCTCAGCCACGACAACATCTGCTCGATCGTCGACTTCGGCCAGGACGAGGCGTTCGGGCTGTTCATGGTGATGGAGCTGCTCGAGGGCCAGACCGTCCACACCAAGCTCAAGAACGGCAAGATCTCGCCCAAGGTCGCGTGCGACATCCTCTGGCAGGTCGCCGACGCGGTGCGCTTCATCCACAGCCGCACGATCCTGCACGGCGACATCAAGAGCGAGAACATCTTCCTGGTCAAGACGGCGACCCAGCGCCGGCTGGTGAAGCTGCTCGACTTCGGCCTCGCGCGCCCCGACCTCGGGCGGATCGAAGGCGTCGACGGCACGCCGGAGTACCTCGCGCCCGAGCGCCAGGACGGCCAGCCCGCGAGCCAGGCGAGCGACATCTACGCGCTCGGCATCGTGTTCTTCGAGTTGCTCACCGGCCGCGTGCCGTTCGCGGGCACGCTCGCCGAGGTGCTGACCGCGCACAAGGAGAGCGAGGTGCCGCCGCCGTCGCAGCACGTCGCCGAGCCGGTCGACGCGCGCGCCGACGAACTGGTCGCGCGCGCAACCGCGAAGGACCCCGCGCGGCGCCATCCCGACATGCAGTCGTTCATGTACGAGCTGCGCGCGCTCATGGG
>DATIPJ010000760.1:0-5218 GCA_035472155.1 Kofleriaceae bacterium | reverse complement strand
CCAGCGAGCGATCGCCGGCGATCACCGTCGGCGTGAGGAACGTCAGGCGCGGGTTCTCCATGCCGCCGTAGGGGAAGGATGGCGGCATCGCGAGCACGTCGAAGCGCTCCCAGTCGTAGGGCCCGAACAGACGCTCGGCGGCGACGATCATCGACTCGACGTCGGCGAACTCGTGCGCGGCGCGCTCGAGCAGCGCGGGCTCCGCCCACACGCGTGTGCGCGGCGAGAGGTCGCGCGCGGCGAGGTCGCCGACGGCGAACGCGAACAGGTACGGCGGGATGGGCTGCCGCATCTCGAAGCGCTCGACCACGGTGTCCGGCGCGCTGCTGGCGGCGCCATCGCTGCGTCCGCGGTGAGCGGCGGCCATCACGGCGGTGAGCGCGCGCGGGATGGTGAGCTCCGCCGTGTAGCGGATGCGCAGCCGCGGCGTGTCCTGCAGCGGGATGATCGAGCGCGCGTGGAGCGCCTGGCACTGGCTGAACAGGAAGGGCTGGCGCCGACCGGCGGTCTGGGCCGGGGCGAGCCACTGCAGCGCCGAGGCGTCGGGTGACGTGCGGTAGCGGATGCGAACGCCGGTGCTCGCGGGCGGCAGCTCGATCGCCAGCCGCGCGCCGAGGATCGGCTCGGCGGGGTGGAGCGTGAACGGCAGCGCGGTCCCCTCGCGCGCGCCGACGGCCTCGACCGCGTCGATCGCGAGGTCGCGGGTGTCGAGATCGAGCGCCCCGCCGCCGGGCGCCGCGAATGCGAGCGTTGCCTCGGCGTGCAGCACGCGCTCGGCGAAGTCGACGCGCGCGACCAGCGCGACCGATCCGGTGGCTACCTGCGTGTCGTCGGCGTACGAGTGCGGATCGCGGCGGGCCATACCGCTTCATACGCCATGCGGCCTCAGGGTGCGAGCGCGACGGTCTGGCCCACCGCGCGCTCGCCGTGGTAGTGGGCGACCAGGAGCCGCCCCGACGCCCACGCCAGCGCCGGCGGCCGGTCCGAGGCCGGATCGCGCCACACCGGCGACGCCGTGCCGTCGCGATCGAAGCGGTCGACGCGCGCGCCGGCGGGCGTGGCATAGCCGACCGCGAACGCGCGATCGCCGACGCCGACGATCGACACCGGGCCGGACGCGCCGTCGAGCGTGTGCGTCCACTTCGAGCGGCCGGTCGTCGTCACCAGCGTGATGCGCGTCGTGCCCGCATCGTCGGGTGTGGCCAGGATGCACGCGGCGCGCAGGCAGCCGACGCCGAGCACGGGGATCCCGCGCTCGAGCTTGAACGACACCGGCAGGTTCGAGCACGCCTTCTGCGAGCACATCGTGAGCGACAGCCGATCGGCGTTGCGCCACAGGAGCGCGATCTTGTCCTCGGCGGAGGCCACACCGCACCAGTCGTTGCGGGTGAGCGCCCCCGCGCCGATCGACAGGGCCTCGGCGAGCGTCCCATCGCCTTCGTCGGCGCCCTCGGCCGCCGCCGCGAGCGGCCCGTGCACGAACCACACGGTGTCGTCGGCCTCGAGCCAGCCGACCGCGAACCGGGTCGCGTTGCTCGCCACGCCGGCGCACATCTGGCGCATCGAGCGCCCCCACGTGCCCATGTCGCGATCGTCCTCGACGCGCGCGAGCCGGAGCCGCTTGCCGTCCTGCCATGCCGCGGCCGCGCCGATCCGCGTCCCGACGACGCGCAGCTCTCCGGTCGCCGGCAGCGTCCGTTCCCGCCGCGCGTGGCCCTCGGGGTCGACGTCGACCACGCGATGGCCAGCGCCGCCCGGCGCGGGCTGCGCGAATGCGAAGCCATCCAGAAGCACGGCGCCCTGCAGCCCGCCCTCGGCCCCGGCGATCGGCGCGCGTGCGGCGTGCCGCGGCCAGAGCGCTGCGCCCAGCGCGACCACGAGCGCCAGCATGACGACGCACGCGCCCGGGCGGCGCTCGACGTGCAGCGTTGCGAGATGAAACACCAGCCCCAGGATCGATCGCGGCCTCGCCATGCCCCGACGATAACGGGCGCTTCGCTCCTAGGCCAGGTTGGTGTAGACGTTCTGCACGTCGTCGTCGCTCTCGAGCGCCGCGACCAGCCCCATGACCTCGTCGAGCTGACCCTCGGGCAGCTCGGTCAGGGTCGCGGCCACGTACTCGGACTGCGACGACGTCGGCGCGATCCCGCGGCCTTCGAGCGCGTGCTGCATCTGCGCGAAGTCGCTGAACGCCGTGCGCACGACCAGCTGCGCCTCGCCTTTGTCGCTCTCGCCGTCCTCGAGCGCGACCAGCCCGTCGTCGATCAGCGCGAGCTCGAGCTCGTCGCGGTCGACGCCCTGCGGGCTCAGCCGGAACACGCCCTGGCGCTGGAACATGAACGCGACGCTGCCGGTGCTGCCCATGTTGCCGCCGTGCGCCTTGAAGTGGTGGCGCACGTTGGCGACCGTGCGCGTCACGTTGTCGGTCGCAGCCTCGACCAGCACCGCGATCCCGTGCGGCCCGTAGCCCTCGTAGATGATGATGTCGTAGTCGGTCGCGCCCTGACCGCTGGCCTTCTTGATGGCGGCCTCGACCTTTTCCTTCGGCATGTTGAGCGCGCGGGCGTTCTGCAGCGCGCGGCGAAGCGCCGGGTTGCCGTCGGGGCTGGTCCCGCCCGCCTTGACCGCGATCGCGATGTCCTTGCCGATCTTGGTGAATTGCTTCCCGACGCGGTCCATGCGCGCGAAGATCGTGTGCTTGCGTTTCTCGAAGGCGCGACCCACGGCATTACCCTACAACAAGCCCGGCCCATCGAACACAGCGCACGGCGGCCCTGGCATTTCGGCGGTAGGTTCGCGTATGAGAGCCTTCGATGCCACGCACGTGGGACCCACTCTCGCTTCCGCCCGAGCTCGCGCTGCGCCGCCTCGAGGAAGGCAACCAGCGGTTTCGGCAAGGTAGCGGCGGCGTGGCGGCCGGGCGCGGGTTCGATGCCGCACGGGGGACAGCCGCGTCGCAGCAGCCATTCGCGATCGTCCTCGGCTGCTCCGATTCGCGCACCCCGGTCGAGATCGTGTTCGATCAGGGCTTCGGCGACCTGTTCGTCGTACGCGTCGCCGGCAACATCGTCGCGCCGTCGATCGTGGGCTCGATCGAGTTCGCGGCATCGCAGTTCGGCACGCGGCTCGTCGTCGTGATGGGCCACACCGGGTGCGGCGCGATCACCGCCACGATGAACGCGCTGGCGACCGGCCACGGCCCCGAGTCCAAGAACCTGCGCGCGATCACCGATCGCATCGCGCCGCACATCGAGGCGATCGCGCAGCGCGGCCCAGGCCCGGAGACGATGCGCGAAGCGATGCAGGCCAACGTGCGCGCCTCGGTCGACCACCTCCGGCACGGCAGCCAGATCCTCGAGGAGCTCGTGCTCAAGGGGCGCGTCGTCGTGGTCGGCGCCGAATACGTCCTCGAGACCGGCCAGGTCCAGTTCTTCGAGCACTGACCGCCGGTGCGGCATCGCGCGCCGAGCGCGCCCGCCAGAACCGCAGCTCGCCACCACCTGCACCGGGCGCCCGCCAGAACAGTGGCGAGCACCCGGTGCCATCTCGGTCAACCCCCGACACGCACGCTCTCTGGTCGCTGACAACGCTCCATCGGGGATGGTGGGCCGCATCGGATTGGGCGATGCAACGCAATCAAGATATCCAATCCGATATCTCGATCTCCGAAATAATGGCCGGCAAAGATCGGCTGCGAGCTTTGCGCGGAACAGCCGGAACAGGTGGAACATCGTCCCGATATTGGTACGGGTCACGGTCCGGCCGTCGGCAGGTCAGTCGAGTAGCCGGCGGCGGCGCCTCGAGTGGCCGCCGCGCGGCTTCCACGCCGGTCGATGATCGGGTGTTGCGGATCGCCAAATGGCGCGCGCTGCGACGGAGGTGACACTCCGGCTTCACGTCGTGCGCAGCGCGCTGTCGACGGCGGTTGACGCATTGTCTCCCGCAGGCGGCAGCCGCTCACTGGCACCTGCGCTGCAAAACACGTCGACATCGTCCGCCAACCAGCAGCACAAGGAGCCGTCATGCAGAGCGAACCGTTCGAATCGATCACCGCCGACCTGCTCGTCATCCCGTCGGGTGGGATCAACTCCGCCGCGCAGTGGGTCATGATGCACGAATCGGGCGGTAGCACGACTGCGGGCCACCTCCACTCGCAGGGCCGCGGAGATGGCACGCCGGGCAATCACTCGTCCGCGTTCGGCGCATTCCAGATGATCGAGGCGACGCGCAGGCAGTACATGGGCGCCGATTACCAGTCGACTGATTTCTCGAAACAGTATTCGGCCGCGACTCGCTATGTCACCGCTCGCTACGGCTCGTGGGAGAAGGCCAAGAGCTTCTGGGTCGGGCACCACTGGTACTGAGCACACGGCCGGGCGCGAGAATCGATGAATGGCATCTGGCCAGGTGCCCTCGCGCAGGTCCCGTGCAACCCGGTGGGGTGAGAACGTACCCGGGGAGGCGCGATGCGGGCCTATCTGGGCGTGCTCGCTTGTCGATCCGGCGCAGATCGAGCGCGAATCGGGAGCGAGGGAACCCGAAAACGCGAACGGTTTGCGCGCCGCGCAGGTGATCCGCGAAGCCGTTGCGGTTTTCTGTGGCGGCGGGCCGAGCGCGTGTATGCGTGGAACCGAGATCGGTTTCGTGCGTGACTTCGCTACGTTCGCGCCTGGCCAAGGGATTCTCGTCGACGCATCGGGGTTCACGAAATGTTCACGTGAGGGCCCGCACGGCTGGCGAGGGACTTGCTGAAGCAAGCGAATCATGAAAACACACGTTGCGCTGGCGGTGGTGGTGGTCGCTCTGGTCCTGACTCCGGTGATGCTGTCGATCGGCGCGCTGGTGGTGGTGCCGCTCGTGATCGTCGCGGCACCCATCGTGGTGCTCGCGGCCGTGTTCGCGATCCCGGCGCTCGCGATGGCGGCGGCGCGTGGCCTGGAGCCGCACGCGATCGATGAACAACCGATCGCGCGTACACGCGAGCCGGCATCCGCGATCACTGCGTGACGCGGACTGCGTAGCTCGCACTCCGCACTGTCAAGAAACGAAACAATACGAAGCGCGCGCACCATCGAGCGCGCCATGAAGATGTGAGCAAGGTGCGAGGCGTTCGCCCTGTACGGCGAGACAGCTTCCGTCTGCCATCGAGACGACTAAATAACGTCTCGGAGGCAACACTTCATGGCAAATGCGAAAGAATCTCTTCCGAAGCTCCTCG
>DATIPJ010000759.1:0-13065 GCA_035472155.1 Kofleriaceae bacterium | reverse complement strand
GTTCCACCTGGACTTCGCAGCGCCTCTGCTGTTCTCTAGCTCTCCGTGCCCGTGACGAGACCTTACTGTCGCTCGTGCATCGCCTGGTTACCGCGACCTATTTCGAGGACGCGGCCACGGCGGTGCTGCAAGCGATGTTCGCCTGCGCGGAGGAGGTCCTGGGACGCGGCGCGTCACATCACGAACGCGAGGGGATACAGGGGCGGACGCTCTCGAAGTACCCGTGTCGAGTTGAAACCGCGTCTCGTCGTTGCAGCGCGAGCGGCGTCCGTTCGATCAACACGCGCCCCTGCTAGGGGTAATCGCAGCCCTTGAATCCGGGCGTGTAGGTGCCCGCCCACACTTGCTTGTACACATTGCTGTCCTCGAGCGGAAGACTGATCTGGCTTCCCTGGTAGCGCTCGCTCCCGCCGCCGAACTTCTCGCTGCTCCATAGCACGCTGCCAACCACGTACGCCTTCAGGCACTTGAGGACGACTGCGTCGTCATCGGGGGACAGCGATGAACTGCGCGGCTCCAACCCCGTACCGGTGCCCTTCCGCGTGATCGGGTCGTTGTCGAAGACCAACATGAATTCGAACCGACCTGTGGAGTGCGTATTGCCCTCCAGGCAATCACGAATTCCAGCAATCATGCGAAGATCGTGTCCATGTTGAATCGGGCGGTCGGGTCACGGCATGCCAGGTCCTCGGCGAGAGTGGGATTTCTCTCGATCGCCTCCGCGATCGTGGTCGGCAGCGGTGCCCCGTCGGGTAGCTGCGGCTGCCTATCCGACGCAGGCGACGCGCGCTCGAGTGAAGCCCCCGGATGCGTATCGGGGTCACGCGAGCCAGGCTGTGGCACGACGCTCGGGGGCTCTGTTCCTGGGTGCAGCGCAGATTCGGCGACGCGCGCCGGAGATGGTCTCGTATCGTCGAGCCCTGGCCGACGAGCCCCAGGCCGCAGGATATATGCCATCGCGAGGTACAACGCTCCGATGACACCAAGCACGGCACTGCCAAGCCCCAGGGCTCGCCTCACGGATCGCCGCATTCGTTGCTCTGCGGATCGACGACTGGATCAGGTACATGTATGCGGTCTAGCTCACGCATTTTGACTGCCATCCGCAAGAAGTGACTTGGTCGCCTGAGCATGCGTAGTCTCCCTTGCAAGTGTAGATACACTTAAAGGTATTAGGCTCGCACTGAACACAATTGGCCTGAGCTCCACTGGGGCATCTTTTTGGCTGATCACCACCACCTCCTCCATCGGGACATGTGGAGGACTCAACATCCCCTATCGATACGGCGCCGTTCACCAAGAACGCTCCCTGTTGGCGTGCTTGCTGATCCAAGCTTTGCGTGATCAGAAACACATCGTACGACATCTCACCGACACGAGAATCGGAACTGCGGTAGACGCTCGCGCCGTAGCGGAACAGGTTTCCATGCTCGTCGGTCTTCCGAAGGCCGACGAAACTGACGTTTAGGCCGAGGATACCATGGGCATCCAGCGTCGACAGCTCGTCTGGGTCAGACACTCCGTCGTGGTTGCGATCTTGCCACAAGAGCAGCCGCTTGAAGCTCGTGTCCTGCGAGTCTATCACGCTGTCGTGATTCTGATCCAGGGCGCCGAGTGCCAGGTACCCCTGCGGGCTCGCACTGGAGGGTTGTGCAGTGAAGTTCCCGAATAGCTCAGTCCCGTCATCGATGAAGCCGTTGCCATTGCGATCGAGAGCCAGCCAGGCGTCGTCGGACCCTGCAACTGTCCAGGAGATCTGTTCTGTGCTGCCGCCCGGGTTGAGATTGAAATGAACCCCGCCGGCCAGATCCGTGAGGTCGAAACCATTGCCATCGAGATCGAGAATGATTGGAGAACCCGGACAGCATGGATCGTTCGGATCGCTCTGACAAAGCCCTTGTTCGATCGGTCGCACGCGCTCAGCCCCAGTAGAACAGCCGCTCACGGCGACCAGGAGTGCAAGGCACGAGGTACGAGAGTAGGATATGTTCATGGTTCACCTTCCGTTGTTGAGCTCGAAGAATTGCTGCGCGGTCGGGTTGCCCTGATTCATCGTGTGGTTACCAGTACTCGCTATTCTGAGCATCGTAGTCACCACTGCCTTCATGAGGTGAGCTTTGCGCGAATCGTCGACGCCTGTCCATCAGCGCATGTGGATCGTCACGGCAAATATCTTCGAAATCTGTAGCATCGATGCGCAGCATGGTATCGACGCTCGAGGCCGCGCTCGTGCAGCAGGTGGGGCGAGATCCGACGAGGGCCTCGCGGATTCGACGACAACATCCGGCGGGCGATGACAGCTCACGCGTTGAACAGAACGACAGTCGCATTTTCCGCGATCGTCATCGCGGTCAGCATGGGTCTGATGGCTGCGCGCCACTCGGGCCGACAGCGGACAGGCCGCCCATGCCGAAGCCGCGCTGGTCGGCCCGTCTCGATCGCGTTGGTGCTGTTCGAGCGACAGCGTCGTTCATTGACCAGCGTACTTGATCGCTGCCGGCCGCCCGCGCCCGCGCACGCCGTCACCCCCCGCATCAGGGCGTTCGGCTCGGCGGGATGTTGGAGCACATTGCGGCACCCTGCACGCAGCATGCGCGATGCACCGACGGCGAACGTGCGGACTGTGCAACTCGCGACGCGCCGCGGCTTGCGCACGATCGGATCGCCCCACGGAGCGCGCCGGCGACAAACGTGGCTGGCGACTGCGCTCGCGGCGCGCGCGGTCCGTCGCCGCGTCGTCGGTGCGCCACTCCGGAACCGGCCAGCCAGGCGGCGCCGGTGACGCCTGTGCGACCGATCAGGTGAGATCGCGCGACCGCGTGTCGCTGGCAGACACGGCGCGTCCGCGGCAGACGCAGGCGTGTGTCCGCGTCCGTTGCACCTGGACTTCGCAGCGCTTCTCCTGTTCTCTAGCTCTCCGTGTCCCGTGACGAGACCTTACTGTCGCTCGTGCATCGCCTGGTTACCGCGACCTACTTCGAGGACGCGGCCACGGCGGCGCTGCAGGCGATGTTTGCGTGCGCGGAGGAGGCCCTGGCGGGCAGCTTGTATGCCAACAACGGTCGCGTCCTGCGCGGCGTGGTCCACCTGCGGCCGGAGGGCAGCTACCAGCGGCTGTTCGGCGTGGAGCACCCGAGCGGCGCGCGTGTGGAGGGCACCGGCTACCTGACATCGGGCAACGTGTGGAGCTGGATCGAGCACCACCGCTGCTCGGTCTCGATCGATGTGCAGCGGGCGTCGCTGGTGTCGTGGCTCCCCGATGGGCCGGTCGAGCAGGGCGACCGCCCCGAGGCCGAGGGCATCCCGAGCAATGCGACGCTCGAGCGGATGCGCGGGCGCGACGCCAGCCACGTCCACGTGGTGCCGCTGCGCGCGCCAGGCGGCGGCGTTGACGGCATGATCACACTCGAGGCGGGCTGCCGCGCCGCAGCAGGCCGCGACTTCATCTGGGGTAGCTGCTACGAGGACCTCGAGACGCTCGCCAGCATCGCGAGCGCGTTCATCGCCGCGCGCGCGCTCCCGCAGCGGCCGGCCGAGTCCGCGGGCCCCGACGAGTTCCTGCCCGTGGTCGGCAAGAGCACGGCGCACCTGGTCGAGCTGTTGCGCGCGTTCGCGCCGCGCGACGACACCGTGCTGATCAGCGGTCCGACCGGCGCGGGCAAGTCGCGGCTCGCGCGGTGGTGCCACGAGCACTCGACGCGGCGCGGCCAGCGCTTCGAGGTGCTCGATCTACTGGGCGTGCCCGAGGATCTGCAGACCGCCGAGCTGTTCGGCTGGAAGCGCGGCGCGTTCACCGGCGCGATCAAAGATAACCTGGGCGCGATCGCGCGCGCGGTCAAGGGCACGCTGTTCCTCGACGAGATCGACAAGCTGTCGCTCAAGGCGCAGGCGGGCCTGTTGCGCTTCATCGAGGAGCGGACGTACCGGATGCTCGGCGACGACGCCGGCGAGCGCCGGGCCGATGTGCGCCTCCTGGTCGGCACCAATGCGGATCTGCGCGCCGCCGTGCGCGCGGGCAAGTTCCGCGAGGATCTCTACTATCGGATCAACGTCTTACCGGTGCGGCTGCTCCCATTGTCCGAGCGGCTCGACGAGCTTCCGCAGTGGGCAGAGTTCATGCTCGAGCGCCGGCACGAGGAGGCGGGCGGCGAGGCCGGTGTGCGGTTCGCGCCCGAGGCGATGAAGCTCCTGGCCTCGGCGCGCTGGCCGGGCAACCTGCGCCAGCTCGACAATATTGTCCGGCGGGCGTACGCGCTGCTCCTCGCCGGGCAGAGCGCCGGCGGCGACCTCGTGGTGCAGCGTATGCACGTCGAGCGCGCGCTGATGTTCGATGCAGACACCGAGCCCAGCGCGCTGGTACGCCTCTTGTGGCGCGCCGCGGTCAGCTTCGTGCACGAGGCCGAGCGCCGGCGCGATGCCAGCACCGCGCCGCTGCCGCTGGAGATGACGGACGCATTTCGCGGCATGGTCCTGGGCGCCGCCGTGCAGGAGACCGGCGACCGCGACGAGGCGTTCGTGCTGCTCGGCCAGGAGCCGCTGCTCAAGAATCGCAACCATCACCGCACGCTGCGCCGCGAGCTGTCGCGCGTGCGCGAGCTCTTGCGGCTGCTCGGCGACGACATCGATGAAGATCTGCAAGCCGTGCTCGAGTCCGAGAGCGAATCGTGAAGCTCGCGTGAACGAGCCGACGCGTCGGTCGTCGCCGCGTTTTGCGGCAGGTGAATGCCTGAGCGACAACGATCGGAGCGCGGGGACAGTCTTCACCTGCGCTTGACACATCGTGACGTCCTGCGGTTTTCTGTCTGCCTCTCGCCGCGGTGGGTCGCGGAGAGGGACCGTTCCCATGCAGCACCATGATGCAGCGTTCGCGCCGGGTGCGATGTTCGATGGGCGCTACGAGGTCATCGCCAAGCTCGGCGAGGGCGGCTTTGGCGCCGTCCACAAGGCGCGCCAGCTCAGCACCGGTCAGCTGGTCGCGCTGAAGATCTTGCGGCTCGTCGACAGCGGCGGCCCGGCGCGCACGGCGGCGCGCGTTGCACGCTTCTTGCGCGAGGCGCGGGTGTGCGCGCAGCTGCGCCACCCCAACATCGTCCAGCGCGTCGACTCCGGCCAGATGCCCGACGGGACGCTGTACATCGCATTCTCGTTCGCGCCCGGCGATAACCTCGCCACGGTGCTCGAGTCCGAGGGCGCGCTCGCGCCGCGTGAGGCGCGCCACCTGATGGTGCAGGTCCTCGATGCGCTGGCGTGTGCGCACGCCGAGGGCGTGATCCACCGCGACCTCAAGCCGAGCAACATCATGGTGATTCCGACGGGCGCGCGCCGCAATGCGCTCGTGCTCGACTTCGGGATCGGCGCGATCCTCGACGACGATCCGTCGCCGCGCTTGACCGGCAGCCACGATGCGCTCGGCACGCCCGGCTATGGCGCGCCCGAGCAGTGGCGCAGCGTGGAGCCGTCCCCGAGCGCAGATCTATTTTCGTGGGGACTGGTGTTTCTCGAGTGCCTGATGGGCGCGCCGGTCTATCAGGGCACCGCGGCGGAGATCTTCTATCGCTTGCTGGCGCCCGAGCCGGTGCCGATTCCCGCGGCGCTCGAGCGCCACCCGCTCGGCGAGCTGATCGCGCGCGCGGTGCGCAAGGACGCGGCGGCGCGCGACGTCACGGCGCGCGGGCTGCTCGACGCGCTCGACGCCTGCGATCTGCGCGGGCTGACCCGCGAGGTTCTGATCGGGGGCCTGGGTGCCGCCCGGGCGAGAGCCTCGGTGGTCACGGCGATCGCGCCGACGGTGCAGCGCACGACCGCGGGGCCGGGCGGCGAGGCGGAGCGCAGGCAGCTCACGGCGCTGTGCTGCCGCATCGGCGTGCGCGGCGATCCGGACGGGACGGCGCCAGCGGCGGGCTCCGCGCCGGCGCCGGCGCCGGCGCCGACGAGCGACGCGATCGACGACGCGCTGCGCTCGGCGGCGGCGCTCTGCGTCGACACCGCGCGGCGCCATGGCGGCACGGTGGCCGCGGCCCTCGGCGACGAGCTGCTCATCTACTTCGGCTATCCGCTCGCCGGCGAGGCCGACGCGCGGCAAGCGGCGCGCGCGGCACATGCGATCGCGGCGGCGATCGAAGGCGAGAGCAAGCGCGCACAGGGCCTGCAGATCGACGTCGGCCTCGGGCTCCACAGCGGCGCGGTCGTCGGTGGCGAGCTCGGCAGCCTCGACGATGTGCGGCTGGTCAGCGGCGCCACGCCCAGGCTCGCGGCGCGGCTCGCAGCGCTGGCGACGCCGGGGCAGGCCGTGGTCAGCGCCGATGCGCAGCGCGTGCTGCGCTCCGCGTTCGATCTCGCGTCCGAAGGGCCGCGCTCGATCGACGGCGTGCCGGCGCCGATGGAGCTGTTCCGCCTCGGCGCGGAGCGCGTCGAATCGGCGCGCGCCACGATCGACAGCGCCAAGACGCCGATCTCCGGACGCGAGTCCGAGCTCGCGCTGCTGCTCGAGCGCTGGCGGCGCGCCTGCGAAGGCTCGGGCCAGTCGAGCCTGGTGACCGGCGAGCCGGGCATCGGCAAGAGCCGCCTGGCGCGCGAGCTGCGTTCGCGCGTGGCCGGCGAGGCGCATCGCTTCCTCGAGATGCGCTGCGCACCCGACACCCAGAACACCGCGCTGGCGCCGGTGATCGATCTGCTCGAGCGCGCGCTCGGCCTCGACCTCGAGCCCGAGCAGGCCCAGAAGATCACGCGACTCGACGCCGAGCTCGTGCGCCACAAGCTGGTCCCCGCGGAGACGATGCCGCTGTTCCTGCCGCTGTTCGCGCTGCCCACCGAGGCGCCGTACGCGCCGCTCGATGTCTCGCCGCAGCGCCACAAGGCGCTGACGCTCGAGGCGATCGCGGCGCTCCTGTTCGCGATGGCCGACAAGCGGCCGGTGCTGCTGTGCGCCGAGGACCTGCACTGGGCCGACCCGTCGACGATCGAGCTGCTCACCCAGCTCGTGCGCAGCGCGCCCGAGGGCCCGCTGTGTATCGTGATGACGGCGCGCCCGGAGTTCTCGCCGACGTTCTCGACCGCGGGAATCTTGCTCCTGCCGCTCAGCCGCCTCGGCCGGCCGCAGATCGAGCAGATGGTGGGCGCGCTGACCCGCGACAAGTCGATGCCGCCGGCCGTCATCGATCACATCGCCGATCGCGCCGACGGCGTGCCGCTGTTCGTCGAGGAGCTGCTCCGCATGATGGGCGACACCGGGCTGCTCGTCGAGCACGCCGATCGCTTCGAGCTCACCGGAACGATCTCCGGCGCCGTGATCCCGGGGACGCTGCGCGCCCTGCTCACCGCCCGCCTCGATCGACTCGGCCAGGCCAAGGAGACCGCGCAGCTGGCATCGGCCCTCGGCCGCGAGTTTCAGCTCGACGTGCTCTCGGCGGCGAGCCCGCGCGGTGCTGCGGTCGTGGCCAACGACCTCGAGCGCTTGATGCACGCGGGGCTCGTGCTGCGCAAGCGGCGCAGCAAGGACGCGGTCGGCGTGTTCAAGCACGCGCTGGTGCGCGACGCGGCGTACGAATCGCTGCCGACCGACGCGCGCCACCAGGCGCACGCGCGGATCGCAGCGACCCTCGAGCAGCGCTTCCCCGAGACAGCCCGCACGCGGCCCGATCTGCTGGCGCACCATCACGCCGAGGCCGATCAGAAGACACAGGCCGTCGGCTACGCGCAGCGCGCCTCCGAGCAGAGCCTTGCGCGCTCGGCCTACCTCGAGACCATCGCGCACGCCTCGAACGCGGTCGCGTGGGCGGAGGCGCTGCCCGACGGCGAAGGCACCGAGGCGCAGCTGACGGCGAACGGCGCGTTGATCCAGGCGTTGATGGCGACCCGCGGCTGGGCCGATCCGCAGGTCAAGGACGCCGTCGAGCGCTCGTCGAGCCTGCTCGCACAGCTCGGCCCCGACAACAAGCATCGCGTGCCGACGCTGTGGTTTCTGTTCGTGTTTCACCACGTCGCTTCGAACCGCGCCACCGCGCGCGCGATCGCCGAGGAGCTGGTCGCGATCGCCGAGCACGCGGGCGACCGCGGGCTGTCCTCGGCCGCGCTCATGCTGCGCGGGCTCGCGCTGTTCAACGACGGCGACCACGCCGGGGCGCGGCGCGCCTGCGTGCGCGCGGCCGAGCTCTACGACCCGGCGCTCCACCGCGACCACGGGCCGCGGTTCGGGAATGATTCGCTCGTGTTGGCGCAGTCGTACGTCGCGCAGATGAAGTGGTTCTCGGGCGAGACCGCCGAAGCGATCGCGCTCGCGGACAGCGCCGTCGCGTGGGCGCGCGAGGTCGGCCACGTACCCTCGCTGGGCCTGGGCCTGATGTATGCGTGCCTGGTGCACCAGTGGGAGGGCGACCGCCCGGCCGTCGCCGCCAGGGCCTCGGAGATCCTGTCGCTGAGTGCCAAATACGGCCTCCCTGCATACGAGGGATATGCGGCCATGCTGTTCGACTGGGCGAATGGCGAGGTCGAGCGCTCGCGCGCCGTCCTCGGGGGCCTGTCGCACATCGGCTGCCGGCTCGCGCTCACCTACTTTTCCTCGCTCGCACCAGATAACCAGTTTGCGCGCGGCGAGCTCGACGCGGCGATCGACGGTGTCGATCACGCCCTGTCGCTGTGCCGCGACAACGACGAGCACTTCTTCGAGGCCGAGCTGCACCGCCGGCGCGCGATGTACGAGGTGCGGCGCAATCCCGCCTCCGAGAGCGTGCGGCATTCGCTCGAGCAGGCGGCCAGCCTCGCCGCGCGCTGTGACATGCCCCGGATCGAAGCGCTCGCGACGCTGGAGCTGATCCAGCGTTCCGGCGGCACCGCCGAGCAGCGAGCGCGCATCGATCAGCTACTGAAGCTTCACCCCGCTCTACAACAGATCATGCCGACACCCGGTGCAGGAGAATCGCGATGACCATGGACAAGCTGATGGCATTCCGCACAACCTTCATGCGCGCGATCGCCCAGGCCTGGGCCGAACACAAGTTCAAGGACGCGCTGATCGCGGACCCGACCGCGGCGCTGAAGAAGTACTTCGACTTCGACTGGCCGTGGCCCGAGCGCTGCGTGTTCAAGGTCGAGGAAGCCAAGGGCAAGTACGAATGGATCGGCGAGGACTGGGTGTGGGCGCAGAGCCTCTGGGAGAGCCTGGTCATGCGCCTGCCGCTCGATCCCGAGCTGCACGGCATTCCCAAGGCGCAGCAGGCGATGGCGCTCGCCGACTACTACCGGCAGCGCTCGTCGCTGTTCGACGACAACTGGGGCAAGAACGATCCGCCGCCGCCCAAGGATGGTCACGCGGCAAAGCCGACCGGTCACCCCGTGCGCGAGCACCGCGAGGACATGGATCCGAACAAGCCGATCGGAGACCTCATCGCGCCTCCGCTGCCGACGCTGTCGTTCGCGACGCTGGGCGGGGAGGCGGGCCTGAACAGCCCGCCACCGAGGAACGGCTTCGTGCCGGCCGACGAGGAGTTCACCGCGTTCAAGGTCGCGCTGGTCGCGGTGATCTCCAAGGCCTGGGCCGACGACCGGTTCAAGCAGATGCTCATGATCGACAGCAACGTCGCGATGAGCACGATCCGCGGCTATCGCATCCCGTGGAAGCTGCGGTTTCCGATGGTGCCGGACACGAAGGCTCGATGGCAGCCGCCCGCCGGTGACCAGTCGTCGTTCTGGTACAACGAGACGCCGCACACGCTCACGCTGTACCTGCCGACGAAGCCCAGGAGCGTGGATAGCGAGCCGGTCGCGCTCGCTGCCTACAACGCGGCAGGCGCCGAGTATCCCTTCACCTGCTGCTGCTAGAGACGCGGCGTGATCAAGCCGCTGGCGCTCGAGGAGGTCCTGGCGTGGAAGCCCACGCTGGCCGTCGAGCGGCTCGATGCCGAGGCGCTGTTCCTGCTCGGCGAGCGCGAGCGCTTCGTGCTGTCGGGCGCCGCCACGGTGGAGGTCGCCGCGCTCGTCGATGGCCGCCGCAGCGTGCGCGACATCCTCGAGGTCGTGCGCGGCCGGGTGTCCGAGCCGGAGGCGCTGTATGCGCTCGGGCAGCTCGTCGCGAAGCGCTATCTGGTCCCGGCGCGGGCCGAGCCCGATGACCGCGCGGTGTTCTGGGTTGGCGTGGGGCTCGACGGTGGCACCGACGCGGCGCTGGGGGCAGCGCCGGTGTCGCTCGAGCTCGTCGGCGACCCGGCGCCCGCGGCGTGGATCGCCCAGGCGCTCGCGTCGGCCGGGATCCGCATCGATGCCCAGGCGGCGGTGCGCGTGGTCGTGTGCGACGACTACCTGCGGGCCGAGCTCGCGGAGATCAACCGCGCTGCGCTCGGCGCCGGTGCGCCGTGGTTCCTCATGAAGCCGTGCGGTGTGCAGCCGCTCATCGGGCCGGCGTTCGTCCCCGGCAGTGGCCCGTGCTGGGACTGCCTCGCGTTCTGGATCCGGCACAACCGCCCGGTCGACGAGCTGGTGCGCCGGCACCGCGAGCGCTCCGGCGTCGCGGCGCTCCACGCGCCGGGCCGCGCGGCGATCGAGGCGAGCGTGCGCAGCGCGTGCGGGATCGCGGCGCTGGCGATCGCGCGTGTGCTCGGCGGCGGCGATCGCGTCGCCCTCGATGCGCGCGTGATCGCGCTCGACCTCGCCACGTTTCAGACCACCGCGCATGCCGTGGTCCGCCGGCCGCAATGCCCCACGTGCGGCGACCCAGCGCACATGGCGCGCACGGCAGAGCGCTCGATCGAGCTGGTTCCCGTCGAGAAAGCGCACCGCGAGGATGGCGGCTATCGCAGGCAGTCGCCGCGCCGCACCTACGAGCAGTACCAGCACCTGGTGAGCCCGCTGACCGGCGCCGTGACGCACCTGGCTGCGATGCCCGGGCGCGACACCGAGCTGCGCTCCGTGTTCGCGTCGGGATACCTGGTGTGCCCGCAGAGCGGCATCCCGCGGAGCAACGTGTTCGACAAGCTGTGCGCGGGCAAGGGGCGGAGCGCGGAGCAGGCGCGGGTGAGCGCGCTGTGTGAGGCGCTCGAGCGCTACAGCGGCGTCTATCAAGGCGATGAGGCGCGCATCCGCGCCACGCGCGAGGAGCTCGGCGGCTCGGCGCTCGATCCCACGCTGCTCCTCGGCTTCAGCGAAGCGCAGGTCGCGGCGCGCACGCCCGAGACCGATCGCCGGCGAGCGATCCCGGCGCCGCTGCCGGCCGGCACGGCGATCGACTGGACGCCGGGCTGGTCGCTGAGCCGGCGCGCGCGGCGCTACGTGCCTCTGACGTATTGCTACGCGGAAGCGCCGCCGGAATCCGGCACTGCCTATTGCAGCCCGGGCAGCAATGGCGTCGCCGCCGGCACCTGCGTCGAGGAGGCGGTGCTGCAGGGCCTGCTCGAGCTCGTCGAGCGCGATGCGGTCGCCATCTGGTGGTACAACCGCGTGCCCCGGCCCGCGATCTCTCTCGAGAGCTTCGGCGATTCGTACTTCGCGGCGCTGATCGCCGACTACGCGCGGCTGGGCTGGACGATCTGGGTGCTCGACGTGACGCACGACCTCGGGATCGCGACGTGCGTCGCCCTCGCGCACGAGCCGCGCACGGATCGCTTCACGATCGGCTTTGGCTGCCACCTCGATGCGCAGCTCGCGGTCCAGCGCGCGCTCACCGAGCTCAACCAGCTGTTCGAGCCCGGAGGTCCGCGTCGCGCCCCGTGGGACGCGGATCGCCTGTCCGATCGCGAATACCTGTTTCCGCGGGCCGACCTCCCACGCGTGCAGGCCGGCGCGATGCCGCGGATCAGCGGCGCCGATCTGCGCGCCGACATCGAGCACTGCGCGGCGCGCCTGGCCGAGGCAGGGCTCGAGCTCATCGTCGTCGACAAGACGCGTCCCGACATCGGCCTCTCGGTCGCACAGGTGATCGTCCCTGGTCTGCGGCACTTCTGGCCGCGGTTCGGCCCGGGCCGGCTGTACACCGTGCCGTGCGCGATGGGATGGCTCGCGCGCCCGCTCACCGAGGGTGAGCTCAACCCGATCCCACTCCTGCTCTAGGCAACGAGGAGTCAGCGAGGCCGACATGCGAGACGGATTCCGGATCATCGACGTCGATCGCCATGTGATCGAGCCGGTCGCGATGTGGCGCGACTATCTGCCGGCGCACCTGCAGGCGTACGCGCCGCAGGTGACTGCGTTCGGGCCACGCGAGTCCCTGGCGGCGCGCGCCGAGCGCCTCGGCGAGCACGCGCTGTTGCCCACGCCGCCGGTGCTGTCGGTCGCCGGCAAGCCCGTCATTCCGATCCCGGAGGCGGCGTACATCGAGTTCGGATTGACCGCAGCGCGCCGCCGCGATGCGCTGGCCGCCGCGGGGACTGCCGCGGGCCACCTCGCCGAGATGGACGCGTCGGGCGTGGATGTCGCCGTGCTGTTCGCGACCTACGCGACCTACCTCGTTCACGACGAGACGATCGACGCCGAGCGCTCGCGCGGCTATGCCCGCGCCTACAACCGCTGGCTCGTGGATTTCTGCGCGCACGCGCCGGCGCGGCTGATCGGCCCTGCGATCCTCTCGTGCCACGATCCCGACGCGATGCTCGCCGATCTCGAGCAGGCGATCCGCGACGGGGCGCGCGCCATCGCGATCCGGCCCAACCCGATCCGCGGCCGCACGCTCAGCGCACCGGCGCACGCCCGGTTCTGGGCCGCATGCGCGCATCACGGCGTCGCGGTCCTGTTCCACGAGAGCGCGTTCGCGCGCGTCACCGCCGCCGGCGCCGATCGGTTCGACACCTGGTTCGGCCGCCACGCTTGCTCGCATCCGATGGAGGCGATGATGGCGCTGTTGTCGTTGATCGAGGGCGGCGTCCTAGAGGCGAATCCTGCGCTGCGCGTCGGATTCTTCGAGTCCGGATGCGGGTGGCTGCTCTACTGGCTGTGGCGGCTCGATCATCTCGAGTACGCACAGCTGCGCGGCGAGGTGCGCCGCCACGTGCGCCGTCCGCCGTCGGAGTACTTCCAGCGCCAGTGCTGGGTCGCGCTCGAGCCCGGCGAGCGGATCCTCGATCGCGTCGTCGCGGATATCGG
>DATIPJ010000758.1:0-4132 GCA_035472155.1 Kofleriaceae bacterium | reverse complement strand
GCCATCGGGGTCGCCGAGGTGCTGGCGCTCGACGAGCGCGTAGGCCAGCTGGTGCGCCGTGGCCGCGCCGACGCGCGCATCGAACGCGCAGTCGCCGACGAGGTCGGTCGTCGACAGCGACGCGGTCAGCGCCGGGTTGGTCGTCGATCCGGGCAGGCCCTGCTGCTTGTGCGCCGCGCGCAGCCCACCGACGATCGAGCCATCGGACGCCGCCCATCGGGTCGCGCCGTCGAGCGAATCGAACCCGTTGTTGCGCCGCACGCGCATCATGTCGTCCGAGCCGTTCAGCGGCGTGCCGTTGTCGTTGTAGTAGCTGTAGTTGCCGTTCGCGCGCTGGTAGCCGATCGTCGTCGACGACCGCATGCCGCCCAGCGTGTCGCCGTAGTGCACCCGCGCATGCCGCGCGCCGTACGAGCCCATGCCGACCGACGCGGCGAATCGCTCGCCGCGGTCACCGGGTCCCAGCCGCGTCACCAGGTTGAGCGCGCCACCGACGCCCGCGCCGCCGAGCTCGACCGGCACCGCGCCGCGATACAGGTCGACCTGGCCGAACGCATCGAGCGCGAACCGGCCCAGGTCGGTCGTCACCGCGGCGATCCGCGCGAGCGGCACGCCGTCGATCAGGATCGCGGTGTGGCCCGGCGCCGCCCCGCGCACCGTCACCGACGCATAGGCGCCGAGCCCGCCGAGGCTGCGCGCGTGGGCGCCCACCGCGGTCGCGACCGCATCGGCCACCGAGGCCGCCGCCGGCCGATCGTCGGGATGCAACACGGTCACGAACGGCGCATCGCCGAGCGCGCGGTCGCGGTCGCGCGCCGCCTCCCCGGGCGCGCGGTCGATCACGATGATCGTCTCGCCATCGCCGGTGGCGTCCGTCGGCGGGTCCGCCGCGGCGGTCGACGACCACGCCGCGACCGCCGCGAGAGCCCCCAGGGCGCTCGGGCCGAGCATGCACACGGTTCGCTGCCGGATGGTCATGGTCACCCCACGTGACGCACGGGGTGACCTGGCGCGAAATCGCGCTTCCTTCACACCCGAAGTGCCGGCGGAGAGGTGTCCTGACTCCCGGATCGTCCTAGCGGCGCCTTCCCAGTTGCCCAGTGGCTGGCATGTGCCGTGCCGCGTCGTCCCCGGTTACAGTAGCGGGGGCTGTGCCGGAATGTTCACCGGCTTCCCTGCTTCCGTCGGAGCGTTCGTGTCGTCTTCCTCGATAGGCCTCCGAGCCGTGTCGTAGCCGCGGCCGGCGCGCGAGTCAAGACCGAGCCGCCGCAGGCTCGCTACTTCGCGGTCACGATGTCGTCGTGCATCGCGGCGAGCGCGCCGAGCAGGTCCTTCTGCTCCTGCGGGCCGACCTTGAAGTGATCGAGCGAGGCCTTGAGGTCCTCGACGAGCGCATTGAAGTCCGCGTCCTTGATGTTCAGCCCGGCGTGCGTGGTCTTCATGTCCTTGCCGGTGTACTTGCAGGGGCCACCCGACGCCTCGCAGATCTGATCGATCAGCTTGGCCTCCAGGTCGGGGATGTTGGTGTTGGCGAACATCGCGTTGATCCGCTTGTCCTTCGCGACGCGCTCCTCGACGAAGTCCTTCACCACGCCTGCGATCGCATCGCGCCGGCCGAGCCGGTCGTAGAGCGAGGCCTGCTTGCTCTCCATCGCGGTCTCGGGCGCCTTGGCCTTGCCGCCGCACGCCGGAAGGCTCGCCGCGGCGAGGATCGATACGAGGATGATTCGAAGCTGCATGAGGTCTTTCCGCGCCGAAGCGCATCGTGATGAACCGCACCCGGTACGAACGTGCAAGTCGCCTGGATCGGCCCGTGCCTGCAAACCGCCAACTGCGCGATTCCTGTAAGTTCGGTAGCCGATGATCGACCTCGCGAACAAGACCTTCATCGTCACCGGTGCCAACACCGGCATCGGCAAGATCACCGCACGAGAGCTCGCGCGCGGCGGCGCGCACGTCATCCTCGCGTGCCGGTCCGAGGCCAAGACCGCGCAGGTCATCGACGAGATCAAGCGCGAGGTCCCGGGCGCCAAGCTCGAGTACGTCCATCTCGATCTCGGCGATCTCGCGTCGGTGCGCGCGTGCGCCGAGGCGATCCGCGCCCGTGGCGCGCCGATCCACGGCCTGATCAACAACGCCGGGCTCGCCGGCCAGCGCGGCCTCACCAAGGACGGCTTCGAGCTGACGTTTGGCACCAACCACCTCGGCCACTATCTGTTCACGCGCCTGCTGCTCGACCGCCTCAAGGAGGCCGGCACCGCGCGCATCGTCAACGTCGCGAGCAAGTCGCACTACCGCGCGCGCGGCATCGACTGGGACTCGGTGAAGCAGCCGACCCGGACCGTCACCGGCATGCGCGAATACGAGCAATCGAAGCTGTCGAACGTGCTGTTCACCAAGGAGCTCGCCCGGCGGCTCGCCGGCACCGGCGTGACCACGTACGCCGTGCACCCCGGCGTGGTCGCGACCGATGTGTGGCGCCGCGTGCCCGGTCCGCTGCGCTGGGCGATGAAGAAGTTCATGATCACGCCGGAGCAGGGCGCCGAGGCGAGCCTGCGCTGCGCGACCGCGCCCGAGCTCGCGGACCAGACCGGCCGCTACTACGACGTCGGCGGCAAGGAGACCACGCCCAACCGCGTCGCCGATGACACCGACCTCGCCGGCCTGCTCTGGAGTCGCAGCGCCGAGTGGACCGGCGTGCCGGCCTGAGCAGCCCGCTCGAGGATCGCGAGCGCGACCTCGGGGCGGATGGCCTCCGCGCCGTGCGCACGCGCGCGATCATCGCGCCGATCCGGTCCATGACGTCACCCGGCTACGTCGGGCGTGTCACCGACGAGCGCGCGTGGAATCGACGGGCTTGTGCTCGCCGGTCGTCGACGGCACGATGCCGTGCATGCTATTGGTCCTCGCCGCGACGCTGTGTGCTCCCGCACACCTCGAAGGCAACGTCACCGCCGATGGCGGCGACTACGTCGATATCCCGTTCGAAGTGCCCGCGGACACCGCCGAGATCCGGATCGTCCACACCGATGCGTCCGAGGTCGTGATCCTCGACTGGGGCGTGTGGAGCCCGTCGGGTTTCCGCGGCTGGGGCGGCGGGCTCACCGAGGACATCGTGATCGGCGTCGATCAGTCGTCGCGCGGCTACCTGCCGGGGCCGATCCAGCCCGGCACGTGGACGCTCGCCATCGGCAAGGCGCTGCTGCCCAGCAACGGCGGCCGCTACATCGTCGACATCTTGTGCAGCACCGCGCAGACGCTGCCGGTGCTGCCCAAGGCGCCCTTTCAGCCGACCGTGATGTCGACCGAGCGGCGCTGGTACAAGGGCGACTTCCACGTCCACTCGTTCCAGAGCGGCGACGCCGACGCCACGCTCGAGGAAAACGTGCAGCTCGCGCATGCGCGCGGCATCGACTTCATCAACCTCAGCGACCACAACACGATCTCGCAGCACGCGCTCGTCGCTGCGCAGCAGCCGAGCTGGCCGGTGCTCGTCCTGCGTAGCTCGGAGATCACGACCTACTCGGGTCACGGCAACGGCGTCGGCATCCACGATTATGTCGACCACCGCATCGGCCACCAGGGCCGCACGATGGCGGACATCGTCAACGACGTCGACGCGCAGGGCGGGATGTTCATCGTCAACCACGCGGCGACAGACCTCGGCAACGCCTGCATCGGCTGCGGCTGGAAGCACCTCGAGGACGTGCCGTGGGACAAGGTCGCCGCGCTCGAGGTGCTCACCGCCGGCTACCTGCTCGGCGAGCGGAGCTACACGCCCAAGGTGATCGCGATGTGGGACACGCTCGAGGACCAGGGCCACCGGCTGTCCGCGGTCGGGGGCAGCGACGACCACACCGCCGGGCGCGGCGAGGGCGCGATCGGCGCGCCGGTCGGGAGCCCCACGCCGCTCGTGCTCGCCAGCGAGCTCAGCGAGGCGGCGATCATCGATGCCGTCCGCCACCAGCACACGCTGGTCCAGCTGCGCGGTCCCGACGATCCGTTCGTCGACGTGAAGCTCAAGAAGCGCGACGGCACACTGACCGACATCGGCGACAACATCGACAACATCTCGAGCGTCGATCTGCCGATGCACATCGCCGGCGCAAGCACAATGTTCGTCGAGCTGTGG
>DATIPJ010000757.1:0-9778 GCA_035472155.1 Kofleriaceae bacterium | reverse complement strand
TCGGCGAGCAGCGCCGCGAGGAGGTCTCGCGGATCGCGCTGCGCGGCGCCGAGATCAAGCAGGTGCCGGGCACATTCGGCGACCCGTTCCGCGTCGTGCAGGCGCTGCCCGGCGTGTCGTCGATCGTGTCGCTGCTGCCGTTTCCGATCGTGCGCGGCAACAGCCCCTCGGCGACCGTGGCATCGATCGACGGCATTCGCATTCCCCTGCTCTATCACCTGGGCGCCGGTCCGAGCGTGATCCACCCCGAGCTGATCGACGAGCTGGCGTTCTATCCGGGCGGCGCGCCCGTGACGTACGGCGGCTACACCGGCGGTGTGATCGACGGCCGCACTCGCCGCGCGCGGAGCGACGAGCGCCTGGTCGATGTCGACGTCAACTTGTTGCAGGCGGGCGGCCTCGTGCGCGAGCCGCTACCATGGCTCGGCGCGACCGCGACGATCGCCGGGCGCTACGGCTATCCCGGGCTCGTGCTCAGCCAGGTCAGCAGCGACACGGGTCTGTCGTACTGGGACTACCAGCTGCGGCTCGACGGCGGCAATGCGAACCACGGCTACACGGTGTTCGCGTTCGGCGCGCGCGATGAGCTCGATAGCCTCGACTATCCACCGCCGCCGGACCCGGTGCCCGGTGAGCCCCCGCCCCTGCCGCCACCACCGGTGCTCAAGCCGGCGCTGATCCTCACGTTTCATCGGCTCGATCTGCGCGCGCACCATGTCTTCGGTGCGCTGCGCGCCAGTGCGCGCGCGGTGCTCGGCTACGATTACTCGCTGCTCCACGAGCGCGACGAGGACGACACGATATTCCGGTCGTGGATCGCAGAGCCGAGCGCGCGGCTCGACTGGCAGCAGAGCGCGCGGCTGCACGCCACGCTCGGCGTCGAGGGCTCGTTTCATCGCACGAGGTCCACGCTGCCGATGACCGACGAGCCGCCCGATGAATTCCAGGGTGCCGTGCTCAAGGGCGTCGGGCGAGCGTACTCCGCGTCGGCGTTCCTCGACCTGCTGTGGCGGCCGCACCCCGACTGGCTGATCCGCGCCGGGCTGCGCACCGACGAGTACGTCGATCGCACGGCGTCGCGCAATGCGCTCGACCCGCGTCTGACCGCGCGCTACCGGCTGGCGCGGCGCGAGCTACCCGAGGTGCCGCCCGACAGCGACGACAGCTCGATCTGGCTCAAGGGCAGCGCCGGCATCTATCACCAGCCGCCGCGCTACCTGATCCCGGTGCCCGGCCTCGACCAGCTGCCGGTGTCGTATGGCCTCTTGCGCTCGTTCCAGACCAGCCTCGGCGTCGAGGTGCCGCTGCGCGATCGCTTCGAGCTCACCGCCGAGGGCTACTACAACCGGCTCGATCCGACGTTCTTCGAGCTCACGCTGCCCCGGGACGACCTGGTGACCAAGCCGTATCCGGTGCTGTTGCCCAACGATCAGTTTCCGAAGACCACGCGGGACGACCCGTTCCTCGATCAGTTCACCGTGCAGCGGCTCGGGCGGTCGTACGGCCTCGAGACGCTGCTGCGCCGGCGCTCGAGCACGGGGCTCTACGGCTGGCTGTCGTACACGCTGTCGCTCTCGGAGCGCCGCTCCGACGGGCGATGGTCGCCCTACGACTTCGATCGCACACACCTGTTCAACCTGGTGGCCGGCATCCCGCTCGGGCGCAACTGGGACCTCGGGTTGCGCCTGCAGTACCAGAGCGGAAAGCCCACGCCAGCGCTCAGCGCCGAGGTCCAGCGCGACAACGCGTATGCCCGGTTCGACGTGCGGTTCGACAAGCACGCGGTGTGGCGGAGCTGGATCCTCGACTTCTACGTCGACATCACCAACGCCGCGGTGATGCCCGAGGAATTCAGCGCCGGCGAGGTCCTGCGCTACGTGTTGCCGACGATGGGCATGCGCGGCCGGTTCTGAGGGCGCGGGCCGCGACGCCCCGGAGGGCCCGGGAGTGAGCGCGGTATGCGCCGCCGACACACACCCGGGTGGTCCCCCGGACCGCGCGCTCGGTGAGATCCGAGATAGGATATCGCGCGAGCTCGCCCCGAGGGAGAGCTCTCGCCGCTCGGCGTGTCATCCGTACGCCGACAGCACGGCGCGAATCGGTCGCAGCCCTCGTCTACCCATCTCGCGAAGGAGCCCTCTCATGCGACGTCTTCTCTGGATAGCCACTGCCGCCCTGGCAATCGTCTTGATCGCGCTGGCCGGCCCGACGCCGGCATCCGCGGACCACCGCCACGACCCCGGGCCGCCAGATCTCGGGCCCAACGTCCTGATCTTCGATCCCGGCATGCCGATCGGCCAGATCCAGGCCACCGTCGACGCGATCACCGCGCAGCAGGTCGACAGCGAGATGTCCACCCAGCGCTATACACTGCTGTTCAAGCCGGGTGTGTATGGCACCGCCCAGACTCCGCTGATCCTGCAGGTCGGCTATTACACCGAGGTCGCGGGGCTCGGCGCCTCGCCCGCCGATGTCACGATCCACGGCCACGTCGATGTCTACAATCGCTGCCTGACTCCCGATAATTGCATTGCGCTGGTCAACTTCTGGCGCTCGCTCTCGAACCTGACGATCGAGGTCGCGGGCCTCGCCGACTGCCGCGCGTCGGCCAACTTCTGGGCGGTGTCGCAGGCCGCGCCGATGCGCCGGGTCAACGTCATCGGCGGCAACCTGTCGCTGATGGACTACTGCACGGGCGGCCCGCAGTTCGCCAGCGGCGGCTTCATCGCCGACTCGCAGACCGGCTTTGTCATCAATGGCTCGCAGCAGCAGTTCATCGTGCGCGACAGCAGCGTCGGCGGCTGGTCCAACGGCGTGTGGAACCAGGTGTTCTCCGGCGTGCTCGGCGCCCCGCCGCAGTCGTTCGGCCCGACGCCGTTCGACCCACCGCCGTACACGACGCTGGACACCAGCCCGGTCACCCGCGAGCGGCCGTTCCTGTTCACCGACGCCGCGGGCCAGCTCCACGTGTTCGTCCCCGCGCTGCGCCGCGACTCGGCCGGCACCACGTGGGCCGCCGGGCCCGCCGCAGGGAGTGCGGAGTCGATCGACCGGTTCTTCGTCGCGCACCCGGGCGACTCGGCGCGCAAGATCAACTCGGCGCTCGACGACGGCAAGCACCTGCTCCTGACGCCGGGCATCTACCACCTCGACCGCCCGCTCGAGGTCCGGCGCAACCACACGATCGTCCTCGGCATGGGCTTCGCGACCCTGGTGCCCGACCGCGGCAACGCGGCGCTGACGGTCGATGACGCGCGCGGCGTCACGCTCGCCGGCCTCTTGATCGACGCCGGCCCCAAGGAGTCGGACGTGCTCCTCCAGGTCGGCGACGACGACCGCCACGGCCGCCACCGCGACCACGACCGCGACCGCGGACACAGCCGCCGCGGCGATGCGGACGATCCGACCGCGCTGCACGACGTGTTCTTCCGGATCGGTGGCGCGACGCCCGGCAAGGCGCGGCTGAGCCTGGTCATCAACGATGACAACGTTATCCTCGACGACATCTGGGCGTGGCGCGCCGACCATGGCAACGGCGTGGGCTGGACGGCGAACACCGCGCGCACCGGCGTCGTGGTCAACGGCGATGACGTCACCGCCTACGGGCTGTTCGTCGAGCACTACCAGCGCTTCAACGTGATCTGGAATGGCGAGCGCGGGCGAACCATCATGTTCCAGAACGAGCTGCCCTACGATCCGCCGAGCCAGGCCGACTGGAGTCACGACGGCATCAACGGCTTCGCCGCCTACAAGGTCGACGACGACGTCAAGACCCACGAGGCGTGGGGCATGGGCAGCTACTGCTTCTTCAACGTCGGCCCCGATATCCACGCGGCGCGCGCGTTCGAGGTGCCGGTGACCCCGGGCGCGAAGCTGCACGACATCCTCTCGGTGTTCCTCAACGCCAACGGCGGCATCGACCACGTGGTCAACGACACCGGCGCGCCGGTGAAGGCGGGCACCCAGGTCACCAACATCGTCAGCTTCCCGTAGCGCCCGGCGCGCCGTCGAGGCTGTAGCGCGGCAGGCTGCGCACCCGCACCACCGCGCTGTCGGGCATCGTCGTGCCACCGAGGCACCTCGCGACATCCACGACGAACCCGGGGAACGGCGTGTTTGCGAGCCCGTGGACGGCGATGTCGTCGATCTGCCAGCCCGACACCGCGCAGCACAGCTCGGTGCCGATCCGGAATCGAAGCTGGACGGCGCGGCCCGCGAACTGGGTGCCGAAGTCGAGCGTGAGCGGATCGCGCTCGGGGAACGACGGGTTCTTGCCGCCGAACACGCGGCGGCCCGACAGCGGCGTGATGAAGTCGATCGAGATCAAGCTCGGGTAGTGCGGGTCGACGCCGACCTTGGTGACGTCTCGCCAGGTCGCGCCGCCGTCGCTCGAGACCTCGATCACGCCGCCGTTGAAGACCACCCCGGGCGCCTGGGTGGCGGCGAAGTTGTAGGCATGGCGCAGCGTCACCACCAGCGGCTCGGTCAGGCTCGCCTGCAGCACCGGCGACACCAGCTGGGTGTCGGAGAGGAAGGCAACCTCGCTGCCGAACAGCGCATGGTTGCCCACCGGATCCTGGATCCGGCTCCAGCGCGGCCCCTCGACGTCGCCGGTGGGCGTCCACGCAGACAGCTGGGTCTCGACGGTGTCGGTCGTTGCGATGTCCGGCTTCTCGTTGACGCCGATCGGCGCGCGCACGACGACCGCGAGCGCGCCGGTGTTGCAGCCTGCGGTGCCTTCGACGTGGACCGCGAGATCGATCACCGTGCCGAGCGGCGCGGCCCTGGTGACCTGGACCGGGATCGCGAGGTCGAGGCTGGTGCGCGCCGAGACGCTGCCGAGCGCGAGCGTTCGCCCGAGCAGCACGCCCGGGGCCGTGGTCGACACGCGGACGGTGACGCCCTCGGCGGGGACGAAGCCGCTGTTGGACAGGGTGATGCGAAGCATGCCGGTCTCGCCGGGATCGAGGTAGCCGTCGTGGTCGCACGACACACCGTCGTCCGTCAGGCTGATCGCGCTGGTCGCGAGCCGGGCGGCCACCGCGCTGCTCTCGACGACGCCCGCGAACGTCGTCTCCGCGCTGCCCGGCGAGACGGCGCACGTCCCGGCGCCGCGCGCGGCGAACGCCTCGGCCATGCGAACGCTGTCGTCGGTGTCGAGCGCGGCCGCGGCGGCCAGGATCGCATCGCGCGCCTCGGTGAACGTGGCGTCGGGCGGCGTCAGCAGCAGCCCGGCCACCACGTAGTCCGACATCCGGCGCCGACCCTCGGCAAATGCGTGTCCGTCGAGGACGGCATTGTAGGCGTCCCACAGCATCGCGGCCCACACCTCGCCGGCGTTGTGGACCTCGGAGTTGGCGCTCGTGGCGGGCCCGGGGTTGATCGGCACGTCGGGCAGCGCGGTGCCGTCGCTGATGTGGCGGAAGCTCAGCCCTTTGACCGGGTTGGTGCGGTACGGAAAGCGCCGGATCCCGAAGTAGCCGGGGTCGGTGAAGCCGGAGATTCCGAGGCCGCCGGCGCCGACCGCGTAGAGCCCTGTCCCGAAGCTGCCGGTGCGGTTGTCGCTGGGCCCGAGCATCAGGTGCAATGCGATGAAATCGCCCCACCCCTCGCTCATCGCGCTGCATTGCTTGGCCACGCACGAGGCCAGTCGATGATGCAGATAGTGACCCCACTCGTGGGAGATGATCGCATTGTCGAAGTCGCCGTCGCGCTCGATGGTGGTGGTGCGATGCATCGCAACGGTGACCGGCAGAGCAGCCTCGAGCGCGAGGCCGTCGTCGAAGCCGACCGCGAGGCCCGGGATGTTGGCCGTGGCGCTGCCGGTCAGGACCTGCGCCGTGGTACCCGGGACCGCGATCATGCCCACCGCGCCGATCGCGCCGGCCGATCTCAGATTCGCCATCGCGGTCGTGCTGCTGCACGTGCCGTCGAACTCGAACAGCGCGATCCTCCCGGCGACCGCGGCGGTGACGCGGCCGCACGCCCGGTGGGTCCCGCCGGTGCGATCGACGGTGAGCACGAGCTGGCCCGTCAGATCGAAGAACCGCGGCCCGGTGAAGAACTGCGCGGTGGGCGGCGAGCCGGTCGGCGTGGTCAGGCTGGTCGTGGCCAGCCCCGTCCACAGGAACATGTTCATCGTCGGCGATAGCCCGTCGTCGGGCGTGGTCATGTTCGCGTTGTCGCGCGAGCCGCCGTTCGCGTTGGCCTGCGCGTGTGCGGCGAGCGGATCGCCGTCCTCGCCGCCGCGGCCAAAGTTGTCGACCTGGGCGTTGCCGGTCGCCTCGGTGAACCCCGAGTCGTAGTACCAGTCGTGCAGCCAGTTGGTCACGAAGAACACGTTGACCGCGGCGGCCATCGACTGGGCCTGGGTGGACAGGGGCTCGGCCGTGAGGTCGTACCGGCGATCGAAGGCGTGGTCTGCCGTGAGCGTGGGCTGGATGTCGCCCGGGGTGAACCCGAGCGGCTGATTGACATCGGCGAACGCATCGACGTTGTTGCCCGAGGTCGTGGTCGCGCCCGGCGGCAGCCACGGGTCGTGCGGCCCGTTGAATGCCTCCATGGCCACCAGGTTGTAGGGCCCGGGCGGCGGCACCGTATGATCGGGAGTGCCGGTCGGATGTGGATTGAAGCTCTCGAGCGCACCGTCGAGCGGATGGTGATTGCCCTCGGTGTCGGCGAACACGCGGTAATTGAAGGTGTCGCTCGCCGTCAGGTCGACATCGCGCATCAGCTGACCATCGGCGTCGGCGAACAGGTAATGGTGCGCGCCCGGCTGCATCGCGCCGTCGTCGTCGACGCGTTCGGCGATCAGCTCGACCGCCCAGGTAGCGATCAGGCGATCGCCGTCGGGCAGGAGCTCGCGCCGGGCCCGCGCGGCGTGGACCACGAGCGCGGGGTCCTCGGCGACGATCAGCTCGCGATAGCCGGCCCGCTCGGTGCCTTCGCGGATCTCCGGCGTGGGCCGCGCCTCGCCGTAGAACACGTCGAGGGCGCGCTCGACCGCGACGACCGGCGTCGACTGGAAGGCGACCGGCCCCCCGGATGGCCGCAGCGTGCCCGACACCGCCGCCAGCGTTCCGTCGGGCTGGACCATCACGCGCAGCTCGCCCTGGTAGACGTCGACCTGCTGGACCTGCTGCTGGAGGCGAACGATCGCGGCGCCATTGCGCAGCTTCTGCACGCCGCGGGTCACCAGGTCTGCCACGCGCCCGCGCTCGATCGACAGCGGGGCGAGCGCCGCGACGTAGGCGCGCGCGGCGTCCTCGGGAGTCATCCCGGCCGGCGCCGGCCGGGGAGCCACCGCGCGGATCAGGCGGGGCACGCCGTGCTCGTCGCGCGCGTCGATGACCACGCTCAGCGCGACCGCGCTCAGATCGCGCGCGGATTGCGCGTTCGCCGCAGCGGCCTCGGGCGTCGTCGTCGGCGGTGGCGGCGAGCAAGTTGCAATGAGTGCCAGCGCAGCGCACGGCACGACGACCACGCTAAATCCGGACATGGCGCGAGCTCCTGAAACGAGGAAGACTTCGTTGTCGGGCGCGCGCACCTTGGCATGTTCAGAAATGCATTCTCAATCAATGATCTGATAATATGATTACGAGGAGGCAGTACTCATGTACTGACGCTCCGAGTACTCGCAATGATCAGTACCTGTCATGGCCGTAGGTACTCGGTCGTGCGACATCCGACCGGTCGGGGCCGCGGCGCTCACGGCGCTCACCGAGGCAGCCATCGCAGGGCCGCATCGAGGCTGTTGGTCGGATTGCTGTTGAATGCGATGGCGGCCCCCGGCGCGTGCGTGCGCACCAGGTGGATCCCCTTCTCGAGCAGGGCGATCATCTCGTCAGGCTTGCGGATGAGGGTCGAGCCCGAGGAGAAGTACAGTTCGGTTGTTCGACATTCGCGTCGTTTACCGCCGAACGGAGCAATAGCGAATCCGGACCCAATGCGGGCCGTCGATGCGCAACCGTGCACAGCGCGGCGTGCGCCATGCCTGGATCTCGTCTTGATTGGTTCGTGGCCTTACAAGGCGCAGCGCGTTACCGGACGACTGGAGGTTTCCTGAAGGTTTTCCAACGGTCTTCTCGCGTTTGAAGAGGGGGAATAGACATCCACGGACCACGTACCACGCTCCATCGGAGGCCAGGTCCCATGGCTGGAGTACAAGGGGTATCGCGCGGCTATGCTCGCGGTGAGATCACCAAGCACTTGCTCGCCTGGAGCGCAGGGGACCGCGGGGCGGCCGCGCCTGCATTCTCGGCGCTGTACGCGACGCTGCGCCGGCTGGCGCGCCGCGCGCTGTCGGGGGAGCGCAGCGACCATACGCTGGGAACCGCGGGCCTGATCAGCGAGGCGTACTTTCGCTTGCTCGATCAGCAGCGCGTCCAGTGGCAGAGCCGCGAGCACTTCATCGCGACCGCCGCGCAGATGATGCGCCGGATCCTGATCGATCACGCGCGCGGCCGCGGCACGGTCAAGCGCGGCGGCGGTGCGCCCGCCCTGCCGCTGATCGAGGCGGCGCTGATCGAGTCCGACTCGCTCGACGAGCTGGTCGCGATCCACGACGCGATCGACGCGCTGTCGGTGATCGATCGGGTCCAGGCCAAGCTCGTCGAGCTGCGGTTCTTCGGCGGCATGACGCACGACGAGATCGCGGTCTACCTCGGCATCTCGCTGGCCACCGTCGAGCGCCGCTGGCGGCTGGCCCGCGCGTGGCTGTACCGGCGGCTCAAGGACACGGTCGCGTGAGCCGCGACATGCCGTGGGCATGGCCCGAGATCGAGCGGCTGTTCGACCTCGCGGTGGCGCGCGAGCCCGGCGAACGCGCGGCATTCCTCGACCAGGCGTGCGACGACGCGGCGCTGCGCGGCGAGGTCGAGTCGCTGCTGCGCGCCGACGAGCAGGCGAGCGGCTTCCTCGAGGTGCCGCTGGTCCCCGCGAACCACGACCCACGCATCGGGCCGTACCGGCTGCTCCGCAAGCTCGGCGAGGGCGAGACCAGCACCGTCTTCCTCGCGGCGCGCGACGACGATCACTATCACCACCGCGTCGCGATCAAGGTCATCCGGCCGGGGATGGGCTCGCGGCAGATCCTTCAGCGCTTCCATCAGGAGCGCCAGATCCTCGCCAGTCTCAGCCACCCGCACATCGCGCGGCTGTTCGACGGTGGCTGCACGCAGGACGGCCAGCCCTACTTCGTCATGGAGTACGTCGACGGCGAGCCGCTCGACGCCCACTGCGATCACCACGCGCTGTCGCCGGCGGGCCGCCTCGAGCTATTCCGCCTGGTCTGCCACGCCGTGCACTTCGCGCACCGAAAGGGCGTGGTGCACCGCGATCTCAAGCCCAGCAACATCCTCGTCGACGCCGAAGGCACGCCGCGGCTGGTCGACTTCGGCATTGCCAAGCTGATCGACCCCGATCGGATCGGGATCCACGTCGAGACCACCGCGACGTCGGCGCGCCTGATGACGCCGCACTACGCCAGCCCCGAGCAGGTCCAGGGCAACGCGATCGGGACCGCGAGCGACGTGTACTCGCTGGGCGTGTTGCTCTACAAGCTGCTCACCGGCCGGCGGCCCTACGAGCTCGGATCGCGATCGCTGCACGAGATCGAGCGCGTGGTCTGCGAGACGATGCCGCCGCCGCCGAGCCGCGTGGTCCGGGCGCAGCGCGGCGCCCGGCTGCCGCGCGAGGTCGACGCCATCGTCCTGATGGCCATGCGCAAGGATCCCGAGGACCGCTACGCGTCGGCGCACGCGCTGGCCGACGACGTGCG
>DATIPJ010000756.1:0-2818 GCA_035472155.1 Kofleriaceae bacterium | reverse complement strand
GCTGGCCGGTCAGCGCCTCGACGAGCTGATCGATCGTCGCGTAGCGCTCGTTCGCCGACTTCGACATCGCGCGGTTCACGACGTCGGCGACCGCCGGCGGCGCCGTCGGTGCCTGTTGCACGAGCGGCACCGGCTGCTCGTAGACGACCTTGAAGACGACCTCGGGGATCGACGCGCCGGTGAAGGCCGGGTGACCGGTCAGCATCTCGTAGACGATCGCGCCGAGCGCGAACACGTCGGTGCGCTCGTCGACGCTGGCGTGCTGGCCGGTCGCCTGCTCGGGCGCCATGTACTGCGGGGTGCCGAGCAGCGCGCTGTCCTGGGTCTTCACGGTCTGCGAGCCGCGGATCTTCGAGATCCCGAAGTCGAGGACCTTGGCGATCTCGACGTGGCGGCCGTCGACCTCGGTCGGCACGAGGAAGATGTTCTGCGGCTTGAGGTCGCGATGCACGATGCCCGCGCGGTGCGCCGCAGCGAGCGCCGAGCCGACCTGGCGCACGATCGAGAGCACGTGCTCGAGGGACATCGGGCCCCGCGCGATGCGGTCCGCGAGGGTCTCGCCCTCGAGGTAGTCGAGCACGAGGTACGGCGTGCCGTCGGGCGCGACGTTGTAATCGATGACGCCCACGATGTTGGGGTGGTTGAGCTTGGCGGCGATCTCGGCCTCGCGCTTGAAGCGTGCGACGATGTCGGCGTCCTCGATCTCGGTGTGCAAAATTTTGATCGCGACGCGCTTTCCGGCCAGTCGGCGATGGCTGGCGAGGAAGACTGCACCCATGCCGCCACGACCGAGCAGTGCCTCGATGACGTAAGTGTCGGCGATCACCGACCCCACATCGATGACCGCTCGCGCGGTGGAATTCGTCATCGCGTTCCAGCGTATAATGAGACCGATGCGCGCACCAGGCTGGGTCGGAGCAGTACCTCATCATCTCGCGAGGCTCTCGCTCTGCGGGTTGCTCGTCGTGCTCGTCGGCGTGTCGTCGGCAGCCGCCGAGCCCTCGCCGCAAGCGGTCGACGTCAAGGCGCTCAAGGCCAAGGCGATCGTGCTGCAGGATGTCCAGGGCGGGACGTACGTCGTGTTCCGCAGCGACGAAGCAAAAGTGTTCTATGGCCCGAACGCCAGGAGCGTGTACGAGCAGTACATCGTTGGCTCGTCGAGCGATGGCGAAGGCGGCTGGGAGTTCGACACCTGGGCGCCGCGCGTCGCCGAGGGACCGCACCTCGCGGACATCGCGCACACCAAGGACAATCTCTACAAGAAGAGCTGCCGCGGCAAGGACGACGCGGTGCTGACCGAGCTCAGCGGCGACAAGGCGCGCGCGGTGCTCGAAAAGACCGCATTCCTGACGTCGGCCATCGTGCGCGTGCCGCACCTGCTCGCGCGCGACGACAGCGGCGTCTACTACTACGTGGATCGCTACGCCAAGATCTACGGCGGCAAGGGCTATCGCGTGTACGTCGGCCGCAAGGGCGCGATGAAGCAGATGCCGCTGACCGACGTCGCGAGCGACAGCGCGGGCGACGTGTTCTCGACCAAGAGCGGCGACCTCCGGCTCGTGCGCAACAGCGAGAACAACAAGGAGACGATGACGTGGGTCAAGGGCGAGCGGCGCACCGAGCTGGTGTTCCTCGACACCGACGTGAACTCTGCGGTCATCTTCAAGGACCTCGGCATCTACACGTTCCTCGGCACGCCTTGCGATAACGTGTAAGCCCGCGCTGCTGCATTGGGCGCGGCGATCGTCTAAGGTCGCCGCCATGAAGCTCAGCGGATCAGTCGCACTCGTCACGGGTGGCGCCTCGGGCCTCGGCGCAGCAACGGTGCGCCGGCTGGTCGCCGGTGGTGCCAAGGCATTGATCGTCGATCGCGATGAGGCGCGCGGCCAGGCGCTCGCCAGCGAGATCGGCGCCACGTTCGCCAAGGCGGATGTCACCGACCCGGCGCAGGTCGAGGCGGCGGTCGCGGCCGCCGGCAAGCTCGGCACGCTGCGCATCGCGGTGTCGTGCGCCGGCGTCGGGTTCGCCGGGCGCACGCTCGATCGAACGGGCACGCCGCACGACCTCGACGTGTTCAAGAGGGTCATCGGGGTCAACCTGATCGGCACGTTCAACGTGCTGCGGCTCGCCGCGGCGGCGATCGCCAAGGCCGATCCGCTCGAGCACGGCGAGCGCGGCGTGATCGTCAACACCGCGTCGGTCGCCGCGTTCGACGGCCAGATCGGCCAGATCGCGTACGCCGCGTCGAAGGCTGGCGTCGCCGGGATGACGCTGCCCGCGGCGCGCGACCTCGCGCCCGCCGGGATCCGCGTGGTGACGATCGCGCCGGGCATCTTCGATACGCCGATGCTGGGCACGCTGCCCGAGGATCGCCGCGCGGCGCTCGCCGCCGACGTCGTGTTCCCCAAGCGGCTCGGTGACCCCGCGGAGTACGGCGGCCTGGTCGCGGCGATCGTCGAGACCGGCTATCTCAACGGCGAGACGATCCGGCTCGACGGCTCGATCCGCATGCCGCCCAAGTAACTATTTCGGCAGCAGCGCCTTGGGGATCGTGTTCGGGATGACCGGCACGTCGTGCTCGTAGAGCCAGGTGTACGTGAAGTACGAGCCGAGGACGCGCTTGGTGTAGTTGCGCGCCTGGTCGTCGGCGATGCCCTCGACGAACTCGTCGGCGTCCCACGTCCCGCGCGCGCGCAGCATCCTGCGCACGCCCCCGGGGCCGGCGTTGTACGACGGCGGAACGAGCAGGGTGAAGCTGTCCCACTGCTTGTAGAGCGACGCGAGGAAGCGGCCGCCGATGGTGACGTTCTTCTCGGGG
>DATIPJ010000755.1:0-9383 GCA_035472155.1 Kofleriaceae bacterium | reverse complement strand
CGACCACTGTCCGGTCGCCCTTCAGCAGCACCGTCGCCTGCACCCGGGCGCACAGGCCATGGCGACCGGCCTGCCGGTGGTGTCGACGCGCGTCGGCGGCATCCCCGACGTCCTCGACGAGGGCCAGACCGGGTGGCTGGTGCCGCCTTCCGACGAGGCCGCGCTCCGCGAGCGCATCGCGGCGCTGCACGGTGATCCGACCGGGACCCGGACCGCCGGCGCCAAGGCCCGATCCGTAGCCGTCTCGCGGTACTCGGGCGAAAGGATGCAGCGCGATTACCTCGAGCTCTACGCGCGCGTGCTGTCGCCGAAGCGGTATGATACCGTGCGGGACAGCGTCGATGTGCGGGATCGTCGGTCAGTTTAATTTCGGGGGTCCCGCCGATCGTGGCGTAGCCGAGCGCGATCGTGCGCTCGTGATCGGGATGCGCGATGCGATCGCGCACCGCGGCCCCGACGACGGCGGCATCTGGCAGAGCGACAACGGCCGCGTGGTGCTCGGTCACCGCCGGCTCGCGATCGTCGACCTGTCGCCCGCCGGGCATCAGCCGATGTCCAACGAGGACGGCTCGGTCTGGCTCACGTTCAACGGCGAGATCTACAACCACGTCGAGCTGCGCCAGACGCTGCGGCTCGACGACCGCCACAAGTTCCGGTCGCGCAGCGACACCGAGGTGATCATCCACCTGTACGAGGAGCGCCAGCTCGGCGTGGCCCAGGCGATCGACGGCATGTTCGCGTTCGGCCTGTGGGACGCCCAGCGCCGCCGCCTGGTGCTGGTGCGCGACCGCATGGGCAAGAAGCCCATCTACTACGTGGTCGCCGCCGGGCGCCTGCTGTTCGCGTCGGAGATCAAGGCGCTGCTCGGCCACCCCGACGTGGCGCGCCGGCTCGATCTGGTCGCGCTCAACGAGTACCTGACGTTCTCCAACGTGCCCGAGCCCAAGACGATGTTCGAGGGCATCCGCAAGCTGCCCGCCGGGCACTCGCTGGTGTGCGACGAGCACGGCGCGATCACGATCGAGCGCTACTGGTCGCCGCTCGACGGCCCGGCGTGGACGCCCCCGGCGAGCCGCAGCGAGGCGGTCGACCGCGTGCGCCACCTGGTCAAGACCGCGGTCAAGAAGCGCCTCATGGCGGACGTCCCCGTCGGAGCGTTCCTGTCCGGCGGGGTGGATTCATCGACCAACGTGGCGCTGATGAGCCGGCTGGTCTCGACGCCGCTCCAGACGTTCACCGTCGAGTTCACCGGGTTCGGGCCGGCCGAGAACTTTCACGACGTGCCGTACGCGCGCCAGGTCGCGCAGATGTTCGGCTGCAACCACACCGAGGTCCAGGTCACCGCGCGCGAGGCGCTCGATTACGTGCCGCAGATGGTCCAGCAGCAGGACGAGCCGCTCGGCGATCCGGCGTGCCTGCCGATGCACTTCGTGTCGCGTGCCGCGCACCAGGCCGGGATCAAGGTCGTGCTGGTCGGCGAGGGCAGCGACGAGGTGTTCTGCGGCTACCCCGACTTCACGCAGCTGCTCAAGACGTACAACGGGCGCTGGTCGCTGCTCAAGAAGCTGCCGCAGGCGCTGCGCCGCGCGGTCAAGGTCGGCGCCGAGCTCGCCGGTGCGCCGAGCGGCCGGGTCGATGTGCTGCGGCGCGCCGCCGAGGACGAGCCGCTGTACATGGGGCTCGACGTGGTGTTCTTCGACTGGGAGAAGGAGGCGCTGTTCACCGAGAAGGGGCGGGCGGCGATGCCGCGCAAGGCCGCCGACACGGTCAGCGACTACTACCGCGAGATCCACGAGCGGCGCCCGGGGGCCGACTTCGCGCAGCAGATGTCGTACGTCGAGCTGCGCAACCGGCTGCCCGAGCTGTTGCTCATGCGGGTCGACAAGTTCTCGATGGCGCACTCGCTCGAGGCGCGCGCGCCGTTCCTCGATCACGAGCTGGCGACCTACGCGCTGTCGCTGCCCGCGGGCATGAAGATGAGCGGCACGCGCACCAAGAGCGTGCTCAAGGACGCCGCGCACGAGTGGCTGCCCGAGGACGTTGTCGAGCGCCAGAAGCAGGGCTTCCGCGTGCCGCTGCCGGCGTGGCTGCGCGGCGAGCTCGCGCCGTGGGCCGAGGATTTGCTCAAGCGCTCGCCGCTGCGCCAGCTCGGCATCTTCGATTTCGACCACATCCTCGAGCTGTGGCGCCGCCACCAGGACGGTCGCGTCGACCACTCGTTCGACCTGTGGTGCCTGATCAATCTCTCCGGCTGGTACGAGCACTGGTTCGCATGAACAACGGCGCGCAAACCGTCCTGTACATCATGGACACTCTCGGTCTGTCGGGGCGGACCAAGGGCATCATCGATCTGGCCTTGCACCTCGACCCCGAGCGCTACACGCCGGTGTTCTGCTCGCTCGGCGAGGAGACCAGCGAGCTGGCCGAGCGGCTGCACGAGCGCAAGGTCCCGATCGAGGTGCTGCCGCTGCCCGCGGGGCTCCGGCCCGAGGGCATCTGGAAGCTCGCCGCGCTGATCCGGCGGCGCGGCATCAAGGTCGTGCACCCGGTGAACCCGCGGCCGCTGCTCTACGCCGGGCTCGCGGCGCGGCTGTGCGGCATCCGCGCCACGGTCGGCTCGCTGAGCGCGTTCGCCTGCCAGGTGCCCGATCGCGAGTACCGGTTCCTGCCCCAGGAGCTGGCCAACCGCGGGCGGCGCCAGGCGGTGCGCAACCAGCTGGCGGTCCGGCTGATGCGCAACGTCGTCGCCGTGTCCGACGAGCTCGGCGAGCGGTTCTGCCGGTTCACCGCCGATTCGGTGCCGCTGTCGAAGCTCGCGTACAAGGCGCTCCGCCAGCGCATGCGCACGATCAGCTACGGCATCGATATCGGGCCGTACCGCCGGGTGTCGGCCGGCGAGATCGCCGAGCTGCGCGCGCAGCTGGGCGCGACGCGCGACACCGTGCTGATCGGGAGTGTGGGCCGGCTCGTCGAGCAGAAGGACTATCCGACCCAGCTCCGCGCGTTCGCGATCGCCGCGCGCACCGAGCCGCGGCTGCGCATGGTGCTCGCCGGCGACGGGCCGCTGCGCAAGGACATCGAGGCGCAGGCCGCCGAGCTCGGGATCACCGAGCGGCTCGTCCTGCTGGGCCACTGGACGCGCGTGCCGGCGCTACTCCGCGCGCTCGACGTGTTCGTGCTGGCCTCGAAGTTCGAGCCCTATGGCGTCGCGCTGC
Source organism: Kofleriaceae bacterium (assembly GCA_035472155.1). Lineage (GTDB taxonomy): Bacteria > Myxococcota_A > Polyangia > Haliangiales > Haliangiaceae > JABFXX01. Next base: position 6,168 of record DATIPJ010000755.1, on the reverse strand, counting down.
TCGAGGCCAAGTGCGCCGGGAGCTCGATCGTGGCGACGGCGGTCAACGAGATCCCCAAGCTATTGAATCATGGCGTGACCGGTCTGGTCGTCCCTCCGGAGTCGCCGGAGCCGATGGCCAAGGCGTTCGTCAAGGTCGCCCAGGATCCTGTGCTCCGCCGCTCACTTGCCGAGGCGGCGTTCGCCGAGGCGGAGCGCAAGCATAGTATCGACGCCGTGGCTGGCGCCTACCAAGCGTTGTACGATACCCCTTCGTGACTTCATGTCAGCAATCTGTGGATTGATTGGAAATTATGCGCGCCGGCCCGCGGCGGAGGCCGAGCTCGCCGCGATGCTCGACGCGATGACTGTCCGCGCGCCGGACGGTGCGACCATGTGGGCCGCGCCCGACGGTGCGGCGCGGCTCGGGTTTCGCTGGCTGCGCAGCGATCCGACCGAGCAGAACCCCGGGGTCGCGACCTCGGTCGACGGCAACCTCGCGATGGTGTGCGACGGCCACGTGTTCGGCGACCAGGGCTCCGAGGGCGCGGGGCCGCTGCTCGAGCGGTTCGCGGCGCGCGGCGCCGAGGGCTGGCATGATCTCGATGCGCAGTTCGGGCTCGCGATCTGGGACAAGAAGCGCGGCAAGCTGACCCTGGCGCGCGATGCGCTCGGCGTTCGCTTCCTCTACTACATGGCCAGCGGCGACGGCGTGATCTTCGCGTCGGAGATCAAGGCGCTGCTCCGCCACCCGGCGGTGACCCGCGGGCACGACGACATCGCGCTCGTCCACTACCTGGTCTATCTCACCGCGCCCGGGCCGCGCACGCTGTTCGCCGGCATCCGCCGGGTCTCGGCAGGCGCCGCAGTCGAGCTCGGCGCCGATGGCGCGGGCGGCGAGCGCAAGTGGTGGGACCTGCTCGACGCACCGGTCGACGAGCGCGATGACCTCGCGTACTACGTCAACCGCACGCGCGACCTGCACCACGCGGCGGTGCGCCGGCGCCGGGTCTCGGGGCCTGTCGGCGCGCTGTGCTCGGGCGGCAACGACTCGAGCTCCAACGTGGTGCTGATGTCGCGCCAGGGCGCGAGCCCGCTGCACACGTTCACCGTCGGTCTCGCCGAGTTCGAGGGCGACAGCAAGTACAACGACCTGCACTACGCGCGGCAGGTCGCCGAGTACGCCAAGAGCCAGCACCACGAGTCGCTGCTATCGACCGACGAGTTCCTGAACATCATCCCGCAGACCATCGAGGCCCAGGACGATCTGGTCTCCGAGCCGTCGAGCGTGTTCTTGTTCCACGCCCTGCGCCTGGCCAAGGAGCACGGCGTGCGCGTGGTGATCACCGGCGAGGCCAACGACGAGCTGTGCTGTGGCCACGGCGGCATGGTGTCGATCCGCGATGGCTACAAGGCGCGCTGGCAGCCGCTGATGCGCCTGCCTCGCCCGCTGCGCGGGGCCGCGGCCAAGCTCGCGCCCCTGGTCACGCCGGGCCGCAGCGACGTGCTGCGCCGCGCCGCCGACGACAGCGAGTACTTCTGGAGCTACGAGGTCGCGTGGCCGCAGAGCCACCTGCCGGGCCTGGTCTCGCCCGAGCTGTGGGAGCGCGCCAAGGCCGAGCTGCCGGAGACGATCGTCACCCGCAACCGCAAGCGGGTCGACGCCAGCGCGCACGGCCAGTGCGATTATCTCAACTACATGATCTACGCGATGATGCAGGACAACTACTTCGGGAACTTGATGCTCTCGAAGCTCGATCTGCTGTCGGCGCGGCTGGGCCTCGAGTCGCGCTGCCCGTTCACCGAGCCGGCCTACGCCCACTGGGTCTATAACGTCCCGGCGCAGTTCAAGTCGCGCGACGGCTGGGTCAAGTTCTTCTTCAAGAAGGCGATCGAGGGGGTCCTGCCCCACGACATCATCTACCGGCCCAAGCAGGGCTTCCGCACGCCGGCGGTCGAGCTGTTCGCCGGCAAGCTCGGCGAGTGGGCGCGCCCGATCCTGCTCGAGACCGGGTTCACCAAGCTGGGATTGATCCGGCGCGACGTGCTCGCCGGGCTGCTCGAGGCGCACCAGAAGCGCGAGCGCGACAACAGCACGAAGCTGTGGACCGCGATGGTCCTGAATCTCTGGCACACGCGCTATATCGAGGCCAGGACGTGAATCACAGACGCGAGGGGGATGGGATGAAACGGCAATGGGGGGTGCTCGCAGCAATGGTGGTCGGTGCGCTGGCGTTCGCAGCCACCGCGGGCTCGGGCTGCGTGTTCTATCTGAACCCGCTGTGCACCGACATGATCCACAACGGCGACGAGACCGGCATCGACTGCGGCGGGCCCTGCAAGGCGCGCTGCGAGATCGGTGACGGGTGCCGCGTGGACGCGGACTGCGAAGACAGCATGTGCACCGGCGGCAAGTGCACGCCGTTTCCGTGCAACAACGGCGTGCACGACGGCGCGGAGACCGACATCGACTGCGGCGGCGATACCTGCCGCAAGTGCGCGGGCGGCCGGATCTGCGCGGCCGATTCCGACTGCGTCAACGGCAGCTGCGGCGCGGACAGCACCTGCACGTCGCTGCGCACGGTGTCGTTCGCCGACGCGGTCTCGTATCCGTCGGGCGAGAAGACCTACGTGCTGTTCTCGGGCGACCTCAACGGCGACGGCAAGATCGATCTGGCCGCGGCCAATGAGCAGGGCAACTCGGTGTCGGTGTTCCTCAACAACGGCGCCGGCCTGTTCCAGATGGCCGCGCCGCCGTTCATGACCGGCGCGTACCCGACCGGCGGCGCGATCGCCGACTTCAACCACGACGGCATCCCCGACGTCGTCACCGCCGACTATCACGGCAACTCGGTCAGCGTGCTGCTCGGCACCGGCGCCGGCGCGCTCGGTCCCAAGGCGAGCTACGCGACCTTGCCCGAGGCGGATACGTCGAACCTCGCGGTCGGCGACCTCAACAAGGACGGCAACCTCGACGTCATCGCGACCAATCCGCAGAAGGCGTCGATCAGCGTGTTCCTCGGCCACGCCGATGGCACGCTCGATCCGGCGATCGACATCCCGATCAGCTTCGAGGGTGGCTATCACCCGTTCTCGGCGGCGATCGGCGACTTCAACGCGGACGGCAACCTCGACGTCGCGGTCTGCGACATCGTCACCGGGCCGCTGGTGGTCATGCTCGGCAACGGCAACGGCACGTTCGAGACCCCGTTCACGGAGTACCCCACCGGGGGCGTCGGCCCGAATATCGTGATGGCGACCGACATCAACCTCGACGGCAAGCTCGACCTGCTGGTCGCCAACCGCGGCGCGAGCAGCGTGAGCGTCTTCCTCGGCCGCGGCCCGGGCCCCGGCCAGGGCGACGGCACGTTCCGCAAGCCGATCACCACGTCGACCGGCAAGGACACCGGCCCGTACGCGCTGGCGGTCGCCGACTTCAACCTCGACGGCGTGCCCGACGTGGTCACGCCAAACTACTTCAGCAGCAGCGCGACCGTGCTGCTGGGCACCGGCGATGGGCACTTCGAGGAGCCGATCGCCACCGGGCGCACGGGGCTGACCACGTACGGCGTCGCCGCCGGCGACTTCAACGGCGACGGCAAGCCCGACTTCGCGACCGCGAACGCGAGCAGCAACGACGTGACCGTGAAGATGAGTACCTCGCAGTAGCGTCGTCTCGCTAGACGAAGATATCGAGTGGCAGGAACGCCGAGACCACGAAGTTGGGGACGTCGACGACCTCGCTGATCGCGAGATCGACCGCGACGCTGCAGATCGCATAGGCCTGCTGGCGGTTGAATCCGCGCTCGTGGACCAGATAATCGATCATCGCGAGATAGGCATTGCGGGCGGCGAGCGTGGCATTCTCGGATTCGTTGCGGCCGTCGTCGGCGATGCACAGGCCGGTCGTGGCGTAGTAGCGGCCGGGTGGCTTGGCGGGCGCCGGGGCGCCATCCGAGAAGAACTGCACGCTGCGGATGTTGCGCTCGCGCGCGACGCCCTTGCGGATGGAGAGCTCGGCCTCGAAGGTGGCCGACATCTCGATCGCCGTGCCGCACGCCTCGCCGTCGCCCTGCGCAAAGTGAGCATCGCCGACGGAGAACAGCGCGCCCTTGGTCGCGACCGGGATGAGCAGCGTCGTGCCCGCGACCAGCTGCTTGATATCGAGGTTGCCGGCGGTCTCGCGCGGCGGCACGGTGCGCAGCGCGTGCTGCGCGATGTCGGGCGCGGTCGGCACGGCGCCGGCGAGATCGGGGGGGAGCGCGAAGCCGCCGCGCGCGGCCAGCTCGGCCTCGCGCTTCTGCGTGGTCTCGCGCAGCTCGCGCGAAGGTGCCAGGCCGATCACCCCCATGAACGGCGCGCCCGGGATGCGCACGCCGGGCAGGTGCCTGGACTGCGCGAAGCCGTCCTTGATCTCCCACTGCACGTAGTGCGGCTCGGGGAACACCTCGCGCAGGAAGCCGAAGCCGGGGGCCTGCACGGTGAAGCCGTAGCGCTCGGCGTGGATCGCCGCGATCTTGACCTCGAGCAGGTCGCCCGGCTCGGCGCCCTCGACGTAGACCGGCCCGGTCAGCGGGTGTACCGGGCCCAGATCGGCGCGCCGCACGACCTCGGCGTCCGAGCCGGCCGGGATCTGGCCGTCGAACGCGTCGCGGGTCTCCATCACCACGCGGTCGCCGGGCTCGACCCGGAGCACCGGCGGGATGGCCTCGTGCCAGCGGTTGTGTCCGGTCGCCGGTTCCTGGGCCAGCGTCTTCGCGCGATCGATCCTGACGGCGTGAGTCTTCATCGTGCCCCCCTGGGTGGTGTGTTGCGTCTAGCGCGTCTTGCGGGCGATGCCGGACCGGACCAGCCCGAGGAACTCGACCGCCGCGGACCGGAAGATCAGGCGCGCGCCGGCAAGGTACACCGCGGCGCCGACCGCGATCTCCAGGATCAGCCGGATCGCGGGAGTCACCCCGGCCAGCGCCGGCCGCACGCAGAAGATGGCCGCGACCATCGCGACGCAGGCGGCCAGGGGCCGGAGCAGCGGCAAGACGAACCGGCGCAGCGGGATGTGGTCGAGCCGCTGCACGGCGATCAGCAGCGCCAGCGTGCGCAGCACGAACGCCGCGCCGACCGCGCCGCACGCCCACAGGGTGCCGAGCCGCCCGACGGTGACGAGCGACGCCACCATGACGGCCAGGCTCAGCCACTCGAGCACCGGCACGATGCGCAGCCGCTGTCCGGCGTAGAGGTACGACTGGATGATCTGCGCCATCGGCCGCGGCGCCGACAGGACCGCCAGGAAGCCGAGCATCGGCCCGACCGCCGCCCATTTGCGGTCGAGGAACGCCTCGCCCACCGTCGAGGCGACCGCGCCCAGGCCGAACGCGAGCGGGAACATCACGAGCGAGATCATGAGGCACGCGCGGACCAGGGCGTCCTTGCGCTTGTGGGGCTCGGCGTGCGGGAACGACGCGGCGACCACGTCGCTCATCTGCTCGCCGATCGCGACCGCGGGCGTGTCGGCGAGGCCGTAGGCGAGGTTGTAGGCGCCCATCGTCGCGTTGCCGTACAGCGCGCTGACGAGGAGGTTGTCCCAGCGCCGCATCAGGAACTGCGCGATCGACGTCGCCGACACGCTCACTCCCGAGTGCAGGATCTTGCGCAGCGCCGCGACCCGGAGCCGGTGCGGCTCGAGCCACTCGCGCCACGCCACGCCGGTGATCGTGATCGCGCCGCGGATCGCCGCGCGCGCCAGCGACGCCCACGCGATCGCCATCGCGCCCTGGCCGCCGACGGCGAGCACGAGCGACACCGCGGTGAACGTCAGCTCGCCCGCCGCGCGCGCGATCGAGACCCGGCCGAAGTGCAGCTGGCGGAGCAGCATGCGCTCGGGCACGAACGAGATGCGATCGAGCAGCACGGCCGCGACGAACATCGGCATGAAGCGCGCGAGGTCCGGCGCCTCGAGCCAGCTCCCGAGCGGCTCGCTCAGCGACCACACGACCGCGAGCGCCACGACCCCGGTCGCGATGAACCAGCAGGTCGCGTGAAAGATCTCGGCGCGCGTGAGGTCGCGGTTGGAGAGCAAGTAGATGCCGACGCCGAACGTGGTCACGCTGAACGCCGTCAGCGTCACGATCGACGCCGCGGTGACCACGCCGTACTCCCCGGGAGCGATCCAGCGCGCCAGCACGAGGGTACC